>JALWNS010000451.1 GCA_027083655.1 Bacteroidales bacterium
ATTATCGCGATTAGTACGGGCAGTAGCTGTGATATCGACTATTATTGTTCTGACTATATCGCCCACATCGGCAGTTTCCCCACCAGTCAGATACATATTTATGCCATACGAACGCATCAGATCAATAAATTCTTGTGTGCCATTAATTATTTCTTCTATGACTTTACCAGGGATAAGGTTCTTGTTTCTGCCTATGGTGGAGCTGATAAGGATATTATCCGTCACACCAACACAAAGCAGGTCATCCAGGTTCATGACTATTGCATCCTGGGCGATTCCTTTCCAGTATTTTAGGTTATCTGTTTCGCTCCACATCATGTATGCAATAGTAGATTTGGTCCCGGCACCGTCGGCGTGCATAATATTGCACATGTTGGGATCTGATCCGAGATAATCAGGCAATATTTTGCAGAATGCGTTAGGGAAAAGTCCTTTGTCAAGTTTTTTTATAGCATTGTGAACATCTTCTTTTTGGGCTGAAACTCCTCGTTTGTTGTATTTGCTCATTGTCCTGGTCTGTTTGTATTCGTTTTTGTTGTGTCAACAGGTACAGATCCGAATTTTTCATAATGTTCGATTTTTCCAATGACACGGAACTCTGTACGCCTGTTGAGCTCATTACATATTTCTTGTTGCTCTTGTGATGGTAGGCTTTTGATGAAATTTTCTGTAAGTTTTTGTCCTTTTTTGAGGAATGGATATTTTTTTGCTGTTTGTTCATCTACCACAAATGGCTGTGTCTCTCCATATCCTTTAGCTACAAGCCTGTCTCTTTTTATACCATGTTTGATAAGATAATCAACTACTGAGTTAGCCCGTCCTTGAGATAAACGCATGTTATATTGTTCTGACCCACGGTAATCGGTGTGAGCCATTATTTCAACCTTGATGCCCGGATTAAGTTGCAGTATTTCTATAAGTTTATCTAATGCAACCTTTGATTCTGGTCTTAAAGTGGTATCGTTGAAGAAATAACGGATATTAGGTATTTGCACAATCTGGTTTATCTGGTTAAGATAAATAGTTATCTCAAGCGTAGTATCTTGATTAATGCCCTTTGTTGATATAGATGTTTTTGACCTGAGGAAACCTTCCTTTTCTACTATAAAGAAATAATCAGTGTTTTCTTTAAGTCCGATTTTAAAAACACCATCATAGTCAGTACGAACCTTTTTGTGGCTACCGTCACTTCCTTCGATAATAACGTCTGCATATTCCACACCAACACGGGTCTTATCGTTTATAACAAGGCCTTTAAGGAGTATTTGAATGGGGCGCTGGTAAAAGTAAAAAATATCATCTCCATTTCGCAGGTAGCGGTTGGAAGAAAGGTATCCACGGTCAACGTCTATAAAGACCAACCTGTAATCATTGGCCGGGGAATTGATAGGGGATCTAAGGTTAATAACTTTCCATTGTCCATTTTCTTTTACAGCTTTAAATATATCAAAGCCCCCCATTGTTAAATGTCCACGTGAGGAGAAATACAAATTACCGTCTTTATCGACAGATGGAAGGATTTCGTCCTCTTGTGTGTTAATCTGTGGACCTAAGTTGACCGGCTGTCCCCAATCACTGGTTGTGGAACGGCGCTTTACCATCCATATATCATTACCTCCTTGTCCTTGCGGATTATCAGACACAAAATACATTGTAAGCTGGTCAGGTGTAAGGTAAGGTTGACCTACGGATATTGAGCTATCTGCAAAAAGCTTTATTTGTTTTTCAACAGTCCATTGTCCATCTTTATAATGTGCTACCCATATCTGGCATCCGATGTTCTGATCCTTTACATTTGGACAACGGGTGAAATACATTGTTGTCCCGTCTGGAGAGATATAACTTGCACCATCATCGAATTCGCTATTAATATCACCTTGAGGTAAGCTAGGGGTGCTCCATACACCGCGTTTGTCCATCTGGGCAACAAAAATATCAGCAAAGTTTGTGGCTGTATTTGGATTGATTTTTTTGCCCTTGGAAGGGGGACGGGTGCTAGTAAAGTAAATCGTAGTTGTATCTTCGCTAAGAGTAGGGGCAAAATCGTTATATCTTGAGTTTATCTTGGGCACATAATTAACAATAAACCTTGTAGGCCGGTCTAACCATTGTTGTGCCAGGTCACAAGATTTGATACCAAGCTCTCCTGCTGGATCGTCTGGCACTAGGTCTTTGTAAGAAGCATAGTATTGTTTTGCAACATCATAAGCTCCACGCATTTTATAAGCCTCGGCAAGATAAAGATAGAGTTTAGGATCCTGATATTTATATTTTAGTGCGCGGCGGAACCAACTAAGTTGCAGGTTGATGTTATCGAGCTGGCGGGCTGCCAGGCCTGCTTTAAAAGCTATTTCTGCCTTTTCTGTGCGGTTTTTTGCTTTTGTAT
>JALWNS010000452.1 GCA_027083655.1 Bacteroidales bacterium
GGTTTTATGGTTTTTTGTACCATAAAAATAATGTTTTATAAAAAAATAATCTAATTGAAATTAATTGAATGATAGTGATTTAATAACATATATCTTGATATTGTTTTAAAAAATTTTTACTTTTACCTTGCTCAAAAAGTTGGTTGTTTTAAAATAACTTATCTCCTGTTCTTACTCTGCTTTCTCGTCGCTAGACAAGTCTTTTTATTGCTACATCAGGTGTAATAATCCGACGGTCAATATCTATTCCTTGGAGTAAAACAAGACCAGGTCTTTTCCCAGGCTTTAGAGAGCCAAAGATATGGTCTATATCTAGAGCCCTCGCTCCGTTTATTGTTGCCCATTCCAAAAGCTCATCAAAATCAATTTCAAAGCTTTCCTGTAAAATTTGCATCTCCCTCAGGATGCTCAGGCTTGTGTTGCTTGCATAGCTATCTGTTCCCAGGCAGATAGTACAGCCCATTTTCTGGAACCAGGGAATATGTGGTAAACGATTTTCTATATATAGATTTGATGCCGGGCACATACTCCAGTAAAGGCGGGAGTGCATATTTAGCGCAAACATTATATCCCTGGGCTGGGTATAGGTGTTATGTATCAAGAGCAAATTATGTGAATCCCTGAAGAATGGAAGAAACCACTCCAGTGAAGATGTGCCGGAAGGTATCCATGACTGGGGTTTGAGCATGTTGTGGAAAAATTCGAAAAGCTCCCCTTTGCCATACATAAACATGTCCAGCTCGCTCTGTGTCTCCTGGTTGTGGATAGACACAGGTGTTTTCTTAATAAAAGCCTCATTAGCTATGAGACGCAAAAGCTCTGGCCCAACAGAATAAGGTGCATGCGGTGTTATCGAACCCTGGTATTCGTATGCAGCAAGATAGGTCTTGGCATGCAGAAAATCTGTTTCTGCACTATTGATTTCACCTATAGCTTCATATACTTCTATGAATGAATGATAATAAATTTTGGACTTGCTTTTGACTTCCCTTGTTATCAGTGTGTTGGTCTGATCGCCTACTGCTGCTGTTCCTAAATCAAACATCTCTTTGTCTGCCTGCTCTATAGCTTCCTTGTCTGCAGGTACATTCTGTTTTATTTCTACAATAGACCTGATAAACCCTGGTAAACCTTGTCCTGGTTCTATTAGTCCTTTGACGTATGAGTATTCCAGGTGGTTGTGGGTATTGATAAAGCCCGGTATTATTATTCCTTCGTAGTATTCTATATCAGAAGATTTAGTGTTTTTCCTTTGTTCTTGTAAATCAATAATTTCTCCTTTGTCGTTAATGATAACTATTCCATTACGTATTGGTTCGCCCTCAACAGGAAGTATAAGATCTGCACTTATTTTTTTCATTATCTGTATGTTTTATATTGGGTGTGCAAAGGTATTGAGTTTGTTCTTTTTTCATCTGGTTTTTAAATACTTTTTTATTTTTTTAAAGGAACAATAATCTTATTACATTTGTCTTTGAGTAAAAAATCCGGCTATGTCTACTTCCACAAAGAAACTAAGAATCATTAATGCCTACATTATTTCTAGTATTAGCATCACACTAGTGCTGGTATTAATAGGTGTTTTGTTGCTACTTGTTTTTAATGTTAAACATCTCATGCGCTCTGCGCGTCAAAGCATACAGTTAACCATACTTATTAATCCGGAGGAAAATGAGTCAAAAATATTGCTTTTCCAAAAAGAGCTCGATGCACAGCCTTTTACTAATTTTACAGAATATATTTCCCAACAGCAAGCTCTCGAGGAGATGAAAGCTTATCTTGGTAGCGATATTGTTGACCTGCTTGATTATAATCCTCTGCCTCCTGTGATAAATCTATACCTCAAGCCCAAATATACAAGCTATGATTCCCTTCAGAGCATTAGTAACCGGATTCTGGAGTATGATATTGTGGATGATGTTTTTTATAATAAGAATTTGATTTACCAGATTAATGATAATATTAGCTTGGTTAGCTCTATTCTTGGTCTTATAGCTTTTCTTCTTTTTATTATTGCCATGGCGTTGATTAATAATACGATACGCTTGTTGATATACTCCAAGCGCCAGGAAATAAAAACCATGCAGCTGGTCGGTGCATCAGACTGGTTTATTATACGCCCTTTTATGCTAAATTCTGCATTGCAAGGATTTATCGCTGGTCTTTTAGCATCACTTGTTTTGGTGCTTTCTATTCTCTTTATCCAAGCCCATACCACTGCGCCTTTTAAGGTTTATAACCTGGAGTTGACTATGGCAATTGTGGTTTTGTCTGGAATATTCATAACTGACCTGGCAACTTTTCTCGCAGTAAAACGATACCTCTGGGCCAAAGATGATATTATATGGTCCTAAACCATAAAATTTAATAATATGAGTGTACTAT
>JALWNS010000453.1 GCA_027083655.1 Bacteroidales bacterium
GTCTATATCAATTTAAGCTTCTTTTGTAAAGACTAACCAAATTGTGCTAAAGTTTGATAAAAACTATACAGACATATTTAGTATGTTTGTATAAAATTCGCACAAAACACTAAAAGATTCAATTTTTTATTTTCCAGGAGCCCATTTGCGTGTTTTTATCAAATGAGGGAAAACCTCTGGCTTGTATATAGATTTATCTTTGAGTACGCGCAAGCAGTCCTGGATGCCCTCTGTCATACTAGGATGTGGGTGTATTGTCTGCAGAACCTGGTCGATACTGTTTTTTTGGTTAATAATATGGGCAATGGACACTATGAATGATGAAGCTTGTGGCCCGGCAGCACGCATACCCAGAATACGTTCTTCGCCATCATCACTTGCCATTATTTTGATAAATCCATTTGTGTGTCTCATAGCTACAGCCCTGTTTATTAGCTGGTTTGAGTAGAATGCCATTTTGTAAGGAATTCCCTTTTCTTGTAATTGCTTTTCGTTGAGACCTACGGCTGCAACTTCGGGCTTAAAAAACATCAGCGTAGGCATGTTGTGGAAGTTCAGCGGATATGACACCTTGTTGTAAATAGCACGCACAGCAAACCGTCCCTGCATCTCAGCCACACTAAATAGTTGTGCCTCTCCTGTGATGTCACCTGCTGCAAAGATGTTTTTATAACCATATTTATTTTGCACTCTCAAATACTGGTCAACATGCAGATAACCCCTCTGGTCTGGTTCAACACCTATATTTTCCAGTCCAAGGTCATCGGTATTTGGTATCCGTCCAATGGCAATAAGAGCTAAGTCCATCTCCAGAACCTGGCTATGACCGTCTTTGTAGTCTAGCACCACCTCCAGAGCATTTTCTTCGTGTCTAATAGTACGCAGGTTGGCAGTGTGATGGATAATGACGCCGTTATCCTCAAGATTTTTAGAAACAAAATCACTTACATCATCATCTTCGAAGGGAATAACCCTGTGCTGGCGGTCAAGAAGATGTACTTCTGTCTGGCCGAAATTAGAAAAAATCGTGGCATATTCAGTACCAATTATACCAGAACCAATTATAATCATTCTCTCAGGAAACTGATGAAGTTTGAGTATATCATCGGATGTAATAATTTTGTGGCCGTCAATTTTTAGTCCTGGTAAGGTACGTGGGCGCGAACCAGTAGCAATGAGAAAGGCATCTGCTTGTATCTTTTCACTACCTCCTGCCCATGTGATTTCTACTGTCTGATTATCAAGAAAACGAGCATGGCCGTGTTTGAGTGTCAGACTATAGTCGGGGAAACGGCCAGGGGCAAGTGTTTCTATCTGTGATTTGATCTGGTATATTTTGGCTTTAGCGGCAGAACGTACAGCTTTTATAACATCCTGGAAATTAATTGTCAGGCCCGAAGCTCTATATCCCCTGTCTGTACGCGCGGCAATATCATAATCTTCGGATAAGTGCCACATTGTCTTGGAGGTTAGGGCTCCGTTCATTATACCTGCACCACCAAGAGATGATTTTTCAATAATACAGACATGTTTGCGCATATCAATAGCCCGCATGGCAGCCGCAAAACCTGCAGGACCTGAGCCTATAATTACTAAATCGTATTTTTCCATAGCTACGAGATGTTTTTTAAATAAAAACTTTGGTAAATATGACAAAAGTGAATGACTTGACAAAAATTATTGATTTAGATTAATGTTAAAGTTTGGATAATTTTAAATAATGGGCCAGTGAGCTACTAAGGGCAAGTAACATAGCTTTTTCAAACAAAATTTATGGTCGCAGAAAGAGTTATAATTGGAGGGCAATTTCGGTTAGGTATGATAAAAGATGATTTCTCGCTACTTGTGGTAATAAAACTTAAATTATTAACAAGTCTAACTGTGATTAGGTGAGAAAACGAAGAAAAATAGCTACTAGTCATTACATAAATAAGGAATATATTTGTGGTCACTACCTAGGATATGGTCAATAAGCCAATCTTTTAGCGCTAGCATAACATCAAAGGCTAATAAATTATTTTGGCCTAATTCCATCTGTTTTTTAAAATTTTTTATTTTCCTGATGAAACTATCGTGTTCTTTTTTATGCTCCTCTTTCAAAGGATAATTTCTCTCTTCGAAAAGCCTTTCTTCCGTGGAGAAATGGTAAACTGTATAATCTTCTAATTCCTTGAGGATTCTGGGAACCTGGCTTTCGGCAAATGAACCTTCGAATGCAGTAAAGAGCTCATTGATTATGTTAAAAAGTTTTTTATGTTGAGTGTCAATCTCTTCACAACCTGTATTATATTCTTCTTTCCAAGGAAAAATTTCTCCCATTGTACTCTTTATTTTTAAAGACTTAAGAAACAAATATACCTTAATGATTGGATATTATAAAG
>JALWNS010000454.1 GCA_027083655.1 Bacteroidales bacterium
AACAAATACTTAGTAAATCTTTCGAGGGACACAGAATCAGGAAAAGAATTCTTGCGCAAATACTGATAAAGTAGCTTTGCATAATTATTTCCTTTTTCATCATAAAAGTCATCCAAAAGATGTTCATCGAAATAAAAATATGATTCGAAATAGCTTGTATCTTCCAAACGGTTCATAGTGTTAACAAAATAAACAGACGAATCAAATGTCCATACCATCTCTGCAGTGTAGATATTAACTTTGTGGTAATCATCATGAAAAGGTTGGCTACCATAGGAACCATTTGTACGGATGAAACTCAACAGGCGTGGGCGGTCATAGCCCAAGACTTTAGGTGCTAAATATGGATAACTGCTCTGTATTATAGTTGAATCAAACAAAACAATCATATCAAGCTCAGGATGGTGAATTGCCTTTTCCTGATCAAGGTATAAATCCATGGAAACTTTTGAAGCTTTAATAGACGTTGGTGTAACTGTATAAGTATTAGCATAAGTTCTTATAACCTTTTTATTTCCAAACATAAAATCTAAATTACCATTTAGATAAATATTACGTCCTTCAACCCTAAACTTACCCTCAAAAACAGTTTGGGGTAAAATGTCTTTTATATCTAAATCTTGGTAAGCAAAAAATTTTGGATTTTTGCCCTGCTCTCCCGGTGAAAAGGAAAAACGCATCTGCAGCTCGCCTTTCAAGTTATTAAGCCTGACTGTATTGTAATCCACAGTGAAGGACACATTAGACAAACGGAATTCTTTCTGTGTCGTATTAATTAAATAGCCTCCAAACTTGGCAAAGGCCTTATCATTAATATCTGGAAACCTATCCCAGAAAATAGTACCATTTGTACCCTCCCACAAATGCGTCTTTGTGTTATATTTACCTTTAGTAGCACGTATAATCAATGTATCGCCAGGAATAAACAACTTTATATCCACTGGCGACAAGGCCCTAAAGTAAAAAATTCCATCATCATTAAATTCAAAATCAAAATCACCGTCAATTATAAGACCTATGTCAGACTTAGGCGATATACGGTTGGCCGTCAGCATATCGTGCACATATAAAATTTTCTCTTTGACAGGAGCTATGCTACGACTCACCCTAATTACTCTACTCAAATATTTTGACCAACTTATCAACAAATCGGGCTTACCCAGATCAAGAAGCCTGTTTGAATTTTCAATATAAGTAAGCATTAACTGGCTTGTTATATGTGCTTCGGCCATATCATTAAAAACATCTATCAAAACATGGTGATCATCTATAAGGTCGGTCTGCCAAAACGAAAGGTATGATGCTAAAATCTCTTCTTGCTCCTTGGATACTACAGCAGGTTTAAGGTACTCAGATATTTGCTGGGTAAATAATGAATCAGTAAAACGCTGGGCCGTCATTACATTGATTATCAAAGAGGTAACAAAAAGCAAAAATATTTTTTTCATAAGACAATCTTTTGTGTTAATAATGAGCTTTGTATGTACAAAAAATTATTAAAAACTTCACAATAACTTTTGCCATTAAAGATAATAATTTTATCTTTGCCGTGCTCTAAAACAAACAAAAACAGAAAAAATTAGCTAGGAAGTATGCCAGTAAGAATTAGATTGGCCCGTAGAGGTCGTAGGCACTACGCTACTTATTCAATCGTAGTTGCCGACAGTCGTGCGCCGCGTGACGGCAAGCACATTGAGAAGTTGGGCATTTACGACCCAAACACCTATCCTGAGACTATCCAGATTAACGTTGACCGGGCAGTTTATTGGCTTTCAGTAGGTGCTCAACCAACAGACACAGCCCGTACACTGCTTCGCAAAGCAGGAGCATTGTACCTGTTCCATCTCCTCCGTGGTGTCAAGAAGGGAGCACTTACAGAGGAACAGGCTTATGCCAAGTTCAACGAGTGGAAAAAACAGAAAGAAGAGAAACTGCGCCAGTTGAAAGAAAAAGTTAAACAACAGGAAAAAGAAAAGATTTCTAAGATTATCGAAGAAGAGAAGAAAATCGCACAAAAGAGAGCAGAAGAAATAGCTAAAAAATTCGCAGAAAAAGCAGAAGAAGAGGCACAGCAATCAGAAGAAACACAGAACGAGACTACAGAACAAGAGCAAAAGACAGAAGAATAAAAATGAAATTTCGTGAGGCAAAAGATAATCTTAACCCCTTGAACGTTGTTCAAGTCGGTGTTATCAAAAAACCTCACGGCTATAAGGGACAACTTAAATTCGATTTATATTTTGATCCCGAAAAACTTACAGAGGAATCAGTCTTAGTCGGTATAAACGGCTGGCTGATTCCTTTTTTCATTGATTATGAACAATCAAACTTCTCTGCACTAAAACCATTTGTTAAATTCGAAGAGATTAACACAGAAG
>JALWNS010000455.1:0-1805 GCA_027083655.1 Bacteroidales bacterium
CTTCCTTGACAATTACTTGGTAATGAGCTCTTCGTCAGATAATCTCAAACACTTTATTGATGCTTATTATGGCGATTTTACTCTGGGAAATGATAAAGACTATATTAATCTGCGCAAAAACCTTACACCCAAAGCAGCAATCACCTTCTTCGTACGCACACCTATCCGCAATCACATGATTGACAATTACTTAAACAAAAATACCATTGATCTTATCCGCAAAAATCCCGGCGTTTTTTACGGTATTAACAATATCGCCCTACAGTTTTACCCTGAGAAAGACATGTTCGGTACATTCTTATACTTTGACTACAAGCCATACAAACAGCCTCCTTCGTTTGTCATCTGGAACAAAAAACTAAAAGCACCAATAAACACAAAGCCATTCATTTTCATCAACCACTACACTAAGGAAAAAGAAATATTCGTTAGCGACCGACAGAATAATATCTATCTCATTGACAGAAACGGAAAAATACTATGGACACGGACACTGGACGAACCAATAACTGGTAATATCTACATGATAGACTATTATCACAATGGCAAATACCAACTACTCTTTAATACAAAAAACAAGATTTATATCATAGACCGTCTTGGACGTGATGTAGAAAATTTCCCCATAACCCTCAAAGCTCCAGCTTCGGCATCAATTAGCGTCTTTGATTACGAAAAAGACGGTAATTACCGCATCTTTGTCCCTTGCACAAACAACCGCGTTTATCTATACACAAAACAAGGAAAAATCAACCCTGGCTGGCTTATCACCAAAACAACTGCCCCTGTAAAAACACCTGTTCAGCACTTTGTTTACAAAGGCCGTGATTATATAGTCTTCGCCGATGATATACACACATACATTCTCAACCGGCGCGGAGAGACAAGAATACCTGTCAATCAGACACTTCCGAAAGCATCTAACACAGGCTTTTACTTTATACCACAGGATGAAAAACACAAAGCTGCTGCACTGCTGACCACGACAAAGACAGGTAAGCTAGCCTTTATTAACCTCCAGGGAAAAATTACTTTCTATCCTGTACCAGACAAATTCTCAGATAGTCATTACTTCCTGCTCACAGACTGGAACGGGGATGGATCGTATGAATTCATCTACCTGCAAGACAACAAGATGTATGTTTACGACGAAAAGCTAAAACCTGTGATGGAGCCTATTACCTTCAAGGGTGATATCATTGAGCCTCCTGTAATATACCGCTTCTCGGCTACTGACCGCCGTGTGGGCTTCATCACTTCCGAAAATCTAATCTACCTTTTTAGTAATAATGGCCAGATAGCCAAAGGGTTCCCAAAGGCTGCAACCACACGCTTCACAATCACGCCTCTCTATCCTGATAAGGGACTTAATATTCTTGTAGGAAATAAAGAATACCTGCTTAATTATAAAATGTAAATTACGCCAGAGATATGCGGGCCTAGAGCCTGCATATCTCTTATGGACAAAACCCAAACTAAAGCATAATCTTTTTATATTTCCCTCTTGATACAAACTCTATTAGGCCCTTATCCCGCATTATCTGTAATTGTTGGCGTATCTTGGCCCTCACGTTGTTATTCTCAGGGTGAAGAATCTTCAGCCATTGCTCGCATTCATAAACCTGGTCAAGAGTAAATGTATGTCCCTGTATTTTGTCAACACAGTTCATGACTTCAATAAGCCAGCCTCTTGTCTCCAACGTCCTATTCTGCATAAAAACAATGCTTTGCCATCTTTGCAAGACCTGTTTTTTGGGTACTGCTCTGCTATCTTTAACCATAAAAATGTGTCCTACCTTCGGTAT
>JALWNS010000455.1:1815-2366 GCA_027083655.1 Bacteroidales bacterium
CCGGGACAATCCACAGGTCCTTGACCAGCATAACCTCCTTGCTATAGGACAAGAACAAAAAATTTGGACTGTCATTTGAAGTTATACGCCGGATCATTGTTTCATACGCGCCGTCGCTAATCTTGCGACCAAATTGCCCTGCCTTGCTCTTGAGCTCATATTGCAGCCCGCAACTGTCACAGTAAAAATCTGCCACTGGCCTGTTATTTTCAAATTTTTGCAAAGGACTACCACAGGCAGGGCAAAAAACATTTTCCCTGACCCAGTACTCGGTCAAAATCCGTATTTTCTGGGACGGGCTCTTATACCCTGCTACCAAACGTAAATCAAAATACGGATTCATAACAGCCTCAGATATATGGAGTAAAACAAAATGTGCCTGCTTAACAAAAACACCCTTTCTCACCTCACCTGAGGCTGGGTGATATCCAGGCGTTTGACCAGACGGCCCTCCCGGTATAGGCCTTTGAAGCGCACCTGCCCACGTTTGTCATACTTGACAACAAGGCCGTCCAAAAGTCCTTTTTTATAATTCAAGACCTGCAAAACAC
>JALWNS010000456.1 GCA_027083655.1 Bacteroidales bacterium
CACAAGGACGATATCAAATTTACATCTTTGCTAATGGATACACTGACTACATCCGTGAAATTGATGTAAAAGCAGACCAGACAATAGACCTGGGTACTGTAATTTTGACCTCTTTAGGTGGCGAAGAAGATCTTACTGTTGTTGAGATCTCGCAAGATGAAATATCACAAGAAGAAGCAGGAGATGAAAATCTCTCGGGACTTTTGCATGGATCACGTGATGTTTTCCTGTCTGCAGCAGCTTATAACCTAGGTATGCTCCGTTTTCGGGTCAGAGGCTACGACAATGAATATAATGAAGTAAATATCAATGGTGTGCCCATGGAGAATATGGACAATGGCCGTGTGTATTGGTCTTTGTGGGGTGGACTTAATGATGTTACACGGTTCAAAACTAGCTACCTCGGATTGCAGAGAAATGACATGACATTCGGTGGCCTGGCCGGTAGCACCAATATTGATATGATGCCGTCAAAATTCCGCAAAGGAACAAATATTACTTATTCCTTAACTAACCGTACTTACCGCCAGCGCCTGATATTCACATATTCTACTGGTATGATGGATAATGGCTGGGCCCTGACATTCTCAGGCTCACGCCGTTGGGCTAACGAAGGTTATATTCCAGGCACCTTCTATGATGCGTGGGGATATTATCTTGGAGCAGAGAAACAAATTAAACGTCATAATATTGCTATTAACTTTTTCGGGGCGCCAATCAAACGCGGCAAAGCAGGTCCTACTGTACAAGAAGTTTATGATCTAACTGGTAACCATTATTACAATCCTTATTGGGGATGGCAGGATGGACAAAAGCGCAATAGCCGTATAGCACATTCCCACATACCTGTGCTAATTATAACAGATGTATGGAAAATCAATGACAACACCAAACTAACAACCTCTTTATCTGCACGTTATGGGTCTAATGGCTCTACTGCACTAAACTGGTATAACGCTCCAGACCCACGCCCTGATTATTACCGTTATCTACCTAGCTACATGACTAATCCTGAAGCTGCCGCCCAGGTGGCCGAAGCTTTCAGGACAGATGAGAATTATAGCCAGATTAACTGGGGACGTATTTATGAGGCTAACCGTTCCAGTTATGAGACAATCTATGACGCTAACGGCATAGATGGTAATAATATTTCGGGTTACCGTGCACAATATATCATAGAGGACCGCCGTTATGACCAGCGTTCACTGGGACTTAGCTCGGTATTAAATAAAACAATAAACGAAAAATTGACAATTGATGCTGGCTTTTTAGCACGTTATTACGTTACGCACAATTTCAAGAAAGTTGACGACCTTCTAGGTGCAGATTATTATGTAGATGTTGATAAATATGCCGAACGCGACTACGCTGATCCTGACTCTGCCCAGAATAACTTGCTTATACCCAATCATGTTGTATACGAAGGCGATGTCTTTGGTTATGATTATGATGCTATTACACTCAATAGCCGTACTTGGGCACAAGCCTTTTATTCTTTGCCAAGGGTTGATCTTTACGCAGCGAGCTATATAAGTTATACAAGTTTCTGGCGGGTAGGTTATATGCAGAATGGACGATTCCCTGAAAATTCATTGGGTAAATCAAAGACTAACAATTTCTTTAATTTTGGTGTCAAAACCGGCGTTGTACTGAAAATTACAGGCCGGCATTTCATAGCTGGGCATGCCGGATATATGACTAAGGCACCCACTTTTATGAATGCTTATGTATCGCCCCGCACCCGTGACCAGGTAGTAGACAATCTGGTTTCGGAAAAAATCTTGCATGGGGATATTGGCTATTACCTACGTGCACCACGCCTGAAAGCAACTATTACTGCTTTTTATACACAGATAAACGACCGCACGCGCATACGCAGTTTTTACCACGATGGATACCGCAACTTTGTTAACTATGTACTAACAGGCCTGGATGAAGTACATCAAGGAATAGAGGTTGCATTGCAAGCTAATATTACAAGTGCACTGACAGCTTCAGGAGCAGCATCTATTGGCTATTACTACTATAGTTCGCGCCCTGATGTGACAATAACTGTTGACAATAGCTCTGAAGTCCTAGCACAGGACAAAGAAGTATACATGACTGGCTACCTGGTACCAGGTACTCCGCAGACTGCTGCAACAGCAGGTCTGAGATATAATGGAGCTAAATACTGGTTCGCCGGTATTAATGCTAATTATGTGGACAATAACTATATTGACATAAATCCTGAAAGACGTACACCCGAAGCCGTGGAATATGTTATTCCTGGCTCTGAGCAATGGTACGCAATCCTTAACCAGGAGAAACTTCCAGGAGGATATACCCTGGATGCATATTTTGGTAAGTCATTCAAATTCGGCC
>JALWNS010000457.1 GCA_027083655.1 Bacteroidales bacterium
GTTTTGGATTTCGATATTGACCCAAGGTCATTTGAGGCAATTAAAAAGAATAAGGAGAGAATAAAAATTGTTTCACAAGAGCGTATCACAGAAGAATTAAACAAAATAATGAAAGCCAGGTGGCCATCAAAAGGATTTCGTTTATTATTCGAAAGCGGTCTTCTGGAAATCATTTTTCCCCAGCTATATGCCCTTCATGGTGTTGACTACAAAAATGGGGTTGGACACAAAGATAATTTTTTCCACTCCATACAGGTGCTGGATAACGTTGCACAAAAGACAGACAACCTGTGGCTACGTTGGGCCGCCCTTCTGCATGATATAGGAAAGCCTAAAACCAAGCGATTTGACAATAACACATGGACCTTCCACGGACATGAGGTTATTGGTGCCAAGATGATACCCGAGATTTTCAGGAGCTTAAAGCTCCCCCTGGACCAAAAAATGAAATACGTACAAAAATTAGTAGCTCTTCATCATAGGCCCATGCACCTGATAGGTGACCAGGTCACAGATTCTGGTATCCGGAGGCTAATAGTGGATGCAGGAGAAGACCTGGATGACTTGATGCTACTAGTACAATCGGATATTACGACCAAATACGATGATAAGCGCGAAAAAATTCTGAAAAACTTTTCATGGCTACAGGAGAAAATCAAAGAAGTAGAAGAAAAAGATGCCCTTCGCAACTGGAAGCCTCCAATCGATGGCCATATAATCATGACCACGTTTGGCATTGCCCCTTCACGTCTGGTTGGGGAAATCAAGGATGCTGTCAAAGACGCTATCCTCGATGGCATTATACCAAACGATTACCAGGCAGCATTTGAATACATGATTGATGTAGCAAAAAAACATGGCCTTGAACCCGTAGATTTAAGATACAAAAATTCCCCACCAGGGCCCAAACAAGAAAAAAAAGTTTAAATCCTATTTATACTAATACCGGCAAAAAACCTCAACACTCTGGTTTAAAACCATTTAGTTTTACCACAAACGTTTTAAAATATTTTTTTGTCTTAAAAATTTTGGTATCTTAGAGACCTCTTTTTTCTAAACACAAGAAAATTCGAAGGTTATGAAGAAAGCAATCGTAGCATTAGGTGGTAATGCATTGATAAGAGGCAACCAGCAGGGAACAATAGAAGAACAGATTCAAAATTCTACAGATACTCTCAAAAACATTGTGCCTCTTATCAAGCAGGGCTATGGATTAGTAATAACACACGGTAATGGCCCACAGGTTGGTAATATACTGATGCGCAATGACGCAGGAGAAGAAAAGTACGGTATTCCACAAATGCCCCTTGATATCTGCGTAGCAGATTCGCAAGGCGGTATTGGTTATATGCTCGAGCAGGTTTTGCTTAATGTTCTCAGAGAAAATGGCATAGAAAAAAATGTTGTTACACTCGTTACACAGGTAGAAGTTGACCCCAAAGATTCTGCTTTTCAGAATCCCACTAAACGTGTGGGGAAAATATACACCAAAGAAGAAGCAGACCGCCTTTCTGCCGAAAAGGGTTGGATTTTCAAACCTAGTCCAAAGGTCGAAGGCGGATGGCGTCGTGTAGTCCCCTCACCATGGCCACTGAAGATTGTAAACTCACACGTTATTGAAAAATTACTCGAAGAAGGTAATATTGTTATTGCAGTCGGCGGAGGTGGTGTGCCTGTTTACCGTGATGAAAAAGGATACCTCAAAGGTATAGAAGCAGTAATTGACAAAGACCGTGCTTCTTCTGTCCTCGCAGCAGAAATCAAAGCAGATGAATTTTATATCCTCACAGACGTGCCTTATGTTTACATCAATTTTAACACGCCAGACCAGAAAGCCCTCAAAGAGCTAAAAGTGTCACAGGCACAAGAATATCTTAAACAAGGTGTATTTGGCGAAGGGAATATGGCTCCAAAGATCGAAGCATGTATAAACTTTATCAAGCACGGCGGGCCAAAGGCTATAATTACCGAGAGCTCTAAGCTTAATGATCCTCAATATGGTACGACAATCTTACCTGACTAAGTATTGTGCATAACCTATACTGCCGAAAGGGTGCGCCGAGCGCACCCTTTCGGCATATAACGACTGTCCCTACATTAACACCCTGGCTACCATCCGGATATAATACCGACTGGTAGTATAAGGTAGTATTAAATTTTTTGTGTGTGTACAGGGGCGAGTTTATAGTGGTATTTTCTTATCATCATTCAATACAAAAGTAATCATTTTTAATAATCTTCCTATAAAATTTCTTATTTCTGCAAACAGAGCAGAGACAGGATGTTTGTATGCTTTAAAATCCCAGACTGCAAGCGTAATCAGGTCAATAGTACTCTCAATAGAAGGCATTGGATAACGTACC
>JALWNS010000458.1 GCA_027083655.1 Bacteroidales bacterium
GAAGGTGGGGGTAATAACTTTTGGGAGATTATAAAAGAGATAAATATATTTTTTGATAAATTGTTTTAGATTTGCGGCGAAATAAAAAATTTTGTTCATGAAAAAAATTTCTATACTCATAGTTTCTTTGGTCCTGGCTTTTATACTTAGTCTTAGTTCTTGTAAAAAAAAGGTCGAGCAGCCAGTATTGCCTCCGTCCCAGACGATGGAGCTCAATGATAGTGATTTTCAGTCTAATAATTTAAAAGAAGCTACTGCTGTCAATTGGTTGTCTGCTTCTATTACAGTAGGTGTTTGGTCTACTATAGTGAAGGTTAGCTTTGCTTTACCAATTATAGCTTATGAACATGCACTTGATCAAACGCCACAGAGGGTAGATAATAGTACATGGCTATGGCAGTATGATGTGCCTGTTGCAGGTGTTAACCATACTGTAAAGCTATATGGCTCGGTTGACCCAAATGAAGACATGGTCAGCTGGGAGATGTACGTTGATGATTTTAATTGGTTTGTAGGAGAGAATAATATCGCAACCACAGAAGGGTATTGGATTTTTTATTCGCCTGATGATAAGAAAGAAAAGCTTAGGGTAGAATGGACATATAACTATTCGGATAGCACAGGTACAACAAAGTTTATTATTATCGACCAGGATGCAGATAATTATAATTCGTATTTATACTATGGCAATAATTTAACTGGATTGTATAATTGTTTCTTTAACATTATTAATACAACGGATACTACATCAGTTGAGATTCAATGGCATAACCAGACAAAAATCGGGCGTATAAAGTCTGTTAAATATTTTGGTGACGAGGCATGGCACTGTTGGGATGAAAATCTTCAAGATTGCCAGTGTCCGACATCTAATTAAAAAAGCTTTTATAGTTCGAAATAAAGGCTATCCAGAATGGATAGCCTTTATTTTTTATTAAAAGTTTTGTAATACTTTGTAGAAAGTTTAATTTTGACGCCCGTGTTTTTGAAAAAGGAAATTGCTATGAGTAAAACAGTGGCTGTAGCGGCCGGAGGTGCCGTTGGTGCTATGATGCGTTACTTTGTTGGTCTTATTGCCTCACGGCTGTTTGGCTCAGATTATCCATGGGGAACGGTTATTGTAAACCTGGTTGGTGCTTTCCTTATTGGCTTATTGTGGGGTATTTTTGAGCAGGTTAATATATCTGTTAATTTCAAAAGTTTTGTTTTAGTCGGTATTATTGGTTCTTTTACCACCTTTTCTACATTAAGCCTCGATGCTTTTTCCCTCTTTCGTAGTGGTAATACCCATTTGGCCTTTTATCATGTTGTTATTACAAATATTCTTGGCTTTATTTTAGTCGGCCTGGGCTATTTTGTAGCCCAGAAAACCTTACGTCTAGCATCTATATAATATGCTTAACAAAAAAGGTGTCTTGTGGTTTAATGAGCGATATCCCTTTTATGCTATCTTTTTTAGCTTTAACCTATAGACATTTATTACCGGCTTTGATAGTAAAATTTTTTTGGGGAAGTTTGGCTTTTACAGGGGATTTCAGAGAGAAAGTTGATGTGTAGTATCTTGTTAAGCTTGTAACTATTTGATAATTAGTATTTTTGTTTAAAACTGTCAAAACCGGGAAAAGAACTTCTCCACATAGTCAAGAGCCTCTTCAATTGTGGCGGCTGGCAGGATAAGACCGTTGTTTTTCGTATCTAATTTTTGTCCTGCCAGCCGCCGTGCCCAACCGTCAAAAGCAGTGATAGCAATAATTGTTTTTTCCTGTTGCCAAGCCAGTGCTATTTCAGACAGTGTACCTGCCCCGCCGCCAATAGCAATCAGTATTTGTGCTGTGTTGATGATAAGCATATTTCTTGCCCGTCCCATACCAGTGGGTATTACAAAATCGCAAAATTTACTGGCTACTTGTGGTGTGTCTTGTGGAATTAAACACAGGCTTTGTGCTTGAGGGTTCATGGCCTGGCTAACACCACGGGCGGCGGCGTCCATGACGCCGCCCAGACCGCCACAAACAATGCTATAGCCACGCTTAGCAAGCTCAAAGCTTAGCGATTGTGTGAATTTGTACATCTCATCGGTACAGAGAGGGGCGGATGATCCTATGATTCCAATAATTTTTTTCATAACAAGGAGACGATTTTGTAATTTAGTGAAAAGTTAACCCATTTTGATGTTTTTTGGAAACATGACAGTTTTTAACAAGAAAACCAGGTTAGTGGATGTGGATGGATCGAAGTAGCCGTAATTGTTTGTGTAATTTTGTGTGTATTAGTTTATTATGTTTGTTTGTTTCGTGTTGTGAGGTTTTGTCAATTTAAAAGTTTTGCCAATGGTTGGATTTGCCAATGCTAAGATTAACATAGGTTTGCATATTTTATCCCGCCGTAGTGATGGGTATCATGATATTGAGACGGTTTTTTATCCGCTTTATGGTTTGCGGGATGTTGTGGAAGTGGTGCAGAGCAGATCTACGGATATTGTTAACACTGGTCTTGTGGTGGATGTTCCTCTGGAGAAAAATCTTGTTTACCGTGCTTATAAGATGTTGAAGCAGGATTATAACCTTGGGCATGTGATGTTTTATTTGCATAAGGTTGTGCCTATGGGAGCAGGCTTAGGAGGTGGCTCATCAGATGCAGCCCAGGCATTGGTTTTGTTGAATAAGGAGTTTGACCTGGGGTTTGGCGATGTTGAGCTTCATAATTATGCCCGCCGGTTGGGAGCAGATTGTAGTTTTTTTATTTATAACAAACCAATGATAGCCAGGGGTATAGGTGATGTGCTCGAGCCAGTGGATTTGAACCTGGAGAATTATAATATTGTTGTAGTTAAGCCTGTGTTTAGTATTGGGACTGCAGAAGCGTATTCAATGGTGGAGCCACGGGAGCGTGATATTTCACTTGTAGAATTGGTCAACAGACCTGTGGAGGAGTGGAGAGACTTTGTTGTTAATGATTTTGAGAATGCATTATTTCCCAAATACCCGCAGCTAGTAGAGATAAAGCAGAGATTATATGATTTGGGCGCTATTTACGTTTCTTTATCAGGAAGTGGGTCGGCAATTTATGGCATATTTAATGATGTTGTAAACATTGAGCCTTTGGAGGCTGATTACCAATTTGTTTGGCAATCAAAAAATAACCAGATATGAAAAAACTTATCTTTGTCCTTATAATATCGCTAATGTCCATTGCAGTATGGCCACAGCGTATAGAGAGTAATTTTGTACGTCAGTATAATAAATCGGCTTTTGAGATATATAATAAAATCCTTAACCAGAGAAAAAACCAGGTGTTCTCACCATTGTTCCTGTCGCAGAATTTTTCCCCGTTATATTTAGGTTCGCGTGGAGTTACGAGGCAACAGTTGCAGTATGTTTTTGGTTATCCTGGAGATGAAGCGCAATTTTTTTCATTGCAGAGGTTTTTCAGGGATTTGATGATATCAAACAATAATTATAACACGAGAATAGAGTCATTTGTGGGAATGATAATGCAGGATAGTTTACAAAGATTTATGCGCCAAGGGTTTGAACAGAAATTACCACAATTGGATCTGGATACTATAATTTTTCTGGATCTGGCGACATTCGGGGGAGAAAAACAGGACAAAATTAATGATTTAGTACGCAATTGGACAATAGACAAATTGCCACGTCCTATTCCACAGGTGGAGCAGGAAATGAAAGGAGGTATTTTGCTTGTTTCCTCAGGTAAATTTAGTGGTAATTGGGCTCAAAACTTTGCAGAGTTATACCGGGCACCATTTTATTTGGATAATTATGGCCGCCATACAAAAAGCATTAATTACATGACAGTTAGTGGTTATTTTAAGTACAGTGAAGGGACGGAGTATGATGTTGTGGAGGTGCCATACGAGAATGAGAGAATATCGTTAATGATTATTATCCCACATGAAGACGTGGATATTAATGAGCTAAAGAAGCACATTAGTTTTGATGAGTATTCGTTGGTGGTGGATGGTCTCAGAAGGCAAAAGATACGACTGTTTTTACCACTAGTAGAGATACATTCTGTTTTTTCTTTACGTGATACTTTGCAGTCTATGCTTCCCCAGGTTTTTCGTTTTGGAGCTAATTTTTCGTCGATGGTAAGTAAGATGGTGTATGTTGATCAGGTTTATCAGGCTATTTCTTTTGTTATAGAGCCAGAGAGGCGGCTTCCTTTCCGGCGTTTTATAGATTTTCAGGCAGAGCAAGCACGTAATAAGATCGTTTTTATTAACCATCCGTTTATTTTTATTATCCGGGATGTAAGGTCCAATACTATTTTGTTCATGGGGCATGTTTATAAACCTATTTAGCCATGGTCAACAAGAGGTTTTTACAGCATCTGGCGCAGGTCTTGAATAAAGTATTCCAGACAGAGTCTTTTAAATTAACAGATGATGAGTTGGTTCATGTTTATTCAGGAGAAATGAAAATAGGGGTCTATAGTGCAGTAGGAGACCCTAACCAGCTTGGAGAGCTTAGCATGAAAGATTTGTTTGCCCAGATAGATCAGGTCGTCCAGGGTCTAAGAAATCCTGGATTAGACTTAACCAGGTTGATTATTATCTCGACGAATAATGAGGAGGAGTTAATCACCAATTTCATTGAATTTTTGAGAAAAAAACAAAACATTAAACCAGAGGTTGAGTTCTGGGGTTGGGAGACAATACAGAAGATTTTTCAACACTTTCCTGAGCAATCCGAAGATAAATTGCAGATAGGAGATGAAAAGAATTTGAACTTTGTACCAACAGCTAATATTTACCAGCTTTTTGGTATAGATGAGGTTCTAAAACACATAGACCAGGCCCTGGATGGGTCACTTACACCTGTGGTTATTCACAATCCATTGAGCGGTACAGGCAAGACAGCAATTCTGTTGGCTTATGCTTTTCATTATGATTATCAAAAGAAGTTTGACCATTATGCTTATGTTGGTGTTTCTGGAAACCTGAAGGTGGGTTTTGTCAGTTCATTTAATGGACAGATAGGTTTTTCGTATAGTCCCCTGGTGGGCCTTGAGGAAAATTTGAATCATTTGATAGATATGCTAAACCTGGTTCCTGGACGCAATCTATTACTTGTTGATGGTGTTGATACAGTGGAGCAATCGGTTGATTTGTTACATATAAGCTCGAGGCTAAAGTGGAAAATACTCATTACTTCCAGCTTCCGGATTTTTAGTTTTGAGAATATCTATCTGGAGCATCCTAGTCCAGAGGCATCAGGCAAGATTTTTACTTATTATTTCAAGGATCTGGAGGTCAATGATGCAGTCAGTAAGCTTCTCGATAAGATATCGTACCATCCTTTTATGAATGTGTTTTTGGCCAGGTTCCTGACGCATTATGATAACCTTTCCGTAGAGGATCTTTTGCTTTTATTGGAGGAACGGGATAACCGTGTTTACCGCCTTGGTGATTATATAGACCGGCGCCTTTCGAAGAACCAGATTATTCTCATGCGTTCTTTGCTTAAGTATATAATGGCAATATTTGATTACCAGGCGCGGCAGTTTACAGACATGGAGAAGGAGATTTTATTAATATCAAGTGTGCTCCCGGACAGGTTTACTTCTTTCGCAATGTTAAAGGAAATTTTGGGTGTGGAGGAACAGGATAAGTTTTCGGATACAGTATTGATGATTTTGAGCAAAGGATGGCTTGAGGCTGATAAAGATAAATTCAGGGTACCACGTCTGGTAAAAGCAGTATTACACAAGAAATTTAAACCAACGCCTGTTAAACTTAAAAGATATATTGAGTTTTTGTTTAAGCGGTTATCTGGTACAACGGGTGATGCGCTGTCATGGATAGATTATGCCAGTGCATTAGTGCATGGTGTCGTAAAATTGAATATTGATGTTGCAAATCTGGCGTTGTTAATGGCACAGCATTATGATAATCTCAAGGATGAGAAAAGTGCTATTGATAATTACGAATATGCAGGCTATATAGTAGAGCAGATTTACAATGAGACAGCAGATCAGGATCTATTGGATCCTCTGGCGCGTATTTGGGCGCGTGTGGGGCGTACACAGAGGGCTTTGTATTACGCAGAGAATATGCTACGGGCTCTGGAGGTGGAGCAGGAACAAAGCGAGGATCTGGTTTTCTGGTACCAGTTTGTTGCTAGCCTTTATCACAAGTTGGGTAATTATGAAAAAGCAATAGGCTATGCTGATAATGCAGTGGACATGGCTACAATGCTTTTTGATAAAGATGACCCACGCTTATATGAAGCACAGGAGTTTCATCGACTTCTGAGCCAGGATTTTAATCAATCATTTCAAAATAACGAGAAAAAACAATGGCTAAGAAAATTTTTTATATAAGTCTGGTTTTGATTTTTTTCAACCCTAGCTTTGGCCAGTCATTGGCAAAGGGTTTCCGTTTTCTTGAAGAAGGCAAGCCAGACAAAGCTTTACGCGTATTTGAGAAATACATTCAAAAACGCCAGGACCTGCCTGTGGCGTATTATGGTATGTCATTAGTTTATAATGATTCATCTTACCGGCATTATGATCCATATACGGCTTATCGTTATATCAAGCAGGCTCTGAAATATTACAATAAATATTCTATGTCGTGGAGGCGTAAGTGGGTCCAGGTTTACCATGTTGACTACAAAACACTTGTCGCTGAGCATGATAGGATTGTTAACCCGCAGCTAAAGAAAGCATTGGATAGCAGGGATATCATGCAGATAAATGATTTTATAGTGCGTTATTCAGAGAGTCCTCAGTCTGATAGTGCGCGGCTCTTTATAGATAGTGTATATCTTGAGGAAGCTATACGCGAAAATACAATAGAAGCCTATCGACGTTATCTCAAGGAGCATCCCACATCGAGGTACACACAGAAAGCTAAAGAACTACTTATGCGGCTATGGAAAAGGGAATTTCATAGAGTCTATTCTACCTTGGAGTTGAGTAGTATCCAGAGGTTTGAGAAAAAATACCCTGATTATCCTTATAACCAGGATAGCGTAATTTTTTATAAAGATCTGGCAATCAGGGGACAGCAATTAATGCTTTATGCTCCATATAGACCTGAATTTTTGGATAAATATATAAATTATATCCACGATGCAGCACCTATGGAGCCTGCATATCTGGCTTTGCTCAAGCTAATTGAACCACCATTAATGAAACATGATTTTTCTGCAGCCATAGATACATTGCTTAAGTATAAATCTTTTTTCCCACACGAGCAGCGTATTGATACTTTAATATCGATTTTACGCAGGCCTGATGAGAAACTTGTTAGTGCCCCTGTCCCTGGCCAGGTAAATACTCCGGATGGTTTTGAGCTAATTCCAGTGATCACTGCAGATGGAAAGACTTTATTTTTCTGTGGCGAGGAACGCAAGGATAATCTCGGGCTCGAAGATATTTTTGTTTCCCATTATGATGGCCGGCAGTGGCAAAAACCAACGGTAGTCGAAGACCTGAGCACAGCTTTTGGCAACGAGGCTCCGTTGTCGGTTTCGGCCGATGGTAATACTTTGATTTATTTCAGCAATGGAGACGTGTATATGAGTCAGAGGACACGTGACGGTTGGTCTTATCCTCATGAGATAGAAGAGATAAATAGCGATTTCTGGGATGCAGATGCTTTCTTGACAGCAGATGGTAATGCTATACTGTTTGTATCCGATAGACCCAATCCTTCGGGAGATTATCATCCATTTAATAGCTATTACCATGGAGGATTCATAGGCAATACTGATATTTGGGTCGTAGTCAAAGAGGGGGATCATTGGTCAGAGCCAATAAATCTTGGACAGGTGGTAAATACACCTTTTTCTGAGCGTACCCCTTTCCTGCATTCAGATATGCGCACTTTGTATTTTGCTTCTGATGGGCATGCTTCCCTTGGGAGTATGGACTTATTCGTTTCTTACCGTCTTAGTGATACGGGCTGGACAGAGTGGTCAGAACCGGTAAATCTGGGTAAATGGTTTAATTCTCCACAGAAAGAGTATGGATATGCTATTTCCACGGATGGATCGTTGGCGTATTATTCATTGTTTGATTCCGTACAGTCTGATATTTATACAATAAGCCTGCCTGAAGAGGCTAAGCCTAAGCATGTGGTGACAGTTTATGGATATGTTTATGATGTGGATAGCAATTTGTTATCTGCCAGTCTTATATGGGAAGACCTGGAGACAGGTAAAGAGCTGGGACATCTGCGCACAGACCCGCAGACAGGTTATTACGTCATACCTCTACCAGAGGGCAAGAATTATGGATTTTATGTACAATGTGATGGTTATTACCCATCGGCTAATAATATTGATCTGAGGCAGTATAAAGGTTCTGATGAGATACGGCATGACTTTATACTCACGCCTTTGGAAAAGATGATTAGCGAAGGTAGGTCAGTGCGGTTGAATAATATTTTCTTTGACTTTGATAGTGATCATTTGCGCCCTGAGTCTTATCCTGAGCTAAAGCGCCTGGCAAAGATCATAAAGCAAAACCCTACATTACTTTTTGAGATAGCCGGACATACGGATAGTGTGGGCACAGAGGCTTATAATATACAGTTGTCCAAGCGGCGTGCCCAGGCAGTGAGAGACTATCTAGTAAAGGAGGGATGTAATCCGCAGCAACTAGTAGTCAAAGGTTATGGTTATTCCCGTCCCGTCGCAAGTAATGAAACCGAGCAAGGGCGACAGGCTAACCGGCGTGTGGAAGTCCGTATAATAGGCAAATTAAAATAAACAGTAACTATTGAGGATAGCAAAAGGACTAGTTGTTTAGCGCAGTGAGGTGCCGTAGGCACGCTCCCAGCGGAATTATACGGGATAACTTTCATATCTGTAATAATGCGATAAAAAGGTTTTTTGTGCTTCAGGTAATGATTTAGAAAGCACCTCACGTCTCCATCCTGCAAGCGAGCAGAAAGCACCTAGCAGGATAGACAGTTTTTAACTCCTGTGAATGTCATTAGAAGCCAATGTCAGAAGGATATTGGGGAAATTTTTTGCATCTATGACTGAAAATGGAGGCAGGGTGCTAATCTATACGATTATTTGTTTAGAGGAGCTCTTTGTAGATGAAGCTAATAACCTCTGCAATAGCATGGTTATTATGATCTGTCGTGCTAGTGAAACGTTTTTTTAGCTCATCAGGGGCATTGTCAACAACAAATGGATAATGCACAAATTCTAGCAGGCTTAGGTCATTGTAATCATTGCCAATACCAATAGTGTAGCCGGGGTCTATGCCAAGCATCTGGCACAGACGAGTAGCAGTCTGGCCTTTACTAACCTGGTTGTCGTATATCTCAAGCCATATATTGCTATGGGTAAAAGGTGATGTGGTTCGGGTAATAGATATTTTATCTTTGTATGGGAGAAGACGGTCTTTGAGCCAGAAGAATTGTTTTTCATCTGGCTCGAGCATGCAAATAATACACGTGCTATTACCAATTTGTTCAATGAATTCAAGTTGATCTGTGTATTCCATGTAATAAGAATTTCGCATAGGCAAGTCTTGAGGGGTATAGCTGCCAATATGGTAGAGGTAATAATGGGTCTGTGGTACAGGCCGGTGTACAGTGAAAGTGATACCAAGGTCTATGAGATGCTGGGCAATGGTTCGTGCTATTTTCAGGGCCATGTTGCGGGAATAAATTATCTCGCCATTATGCCAGTCTAAAATACCTGCACCATTGGAGAAAACAAGATAGTCAATGGGAATATCAGGCGGGAGCACACGACGTGCACTTATAAAGTTGCGACCGGATATTGCTACGCGTATAATTTGATGTGCATTGCTAAGAGCTTCTATGTTTTGCCGGGAAATGATTTTTTCCTGGTTGAGTAGAGTACCATCTATGTCGGTAAATAATATGAATTTATGTTTATTGTCTTGTTGCATGTCAATGTACACCGTGTATTTTTTACGAAAGTATGAATTTTTTTTTGAAAAAAATTTGGATGTTATTTGTGAAAATATATATATTTGCAACGCAATTCAAGGTTGTGGGAAGCGAGTGTAGCTCAGTTGGTAGAGCACAACCTTGCCAAGGTTGGGGCCGCGGGTTCGAGTCCCGTCACTCGCTCCACCTTTTTTTATTTATAGTGCCCAGGTGGCGGAAGTGGTAG
>JALWNS010000459.1 GCA_027083655.1 Bacteroidales bacterium
GTTTATTTATCTTTTAGGTAGTATTTCTTTCTTAATAAAACTGCCTGCTTTGATAAAAATACACTTTGAAGAAAAAAGAAAACAACCAAACTTTCTAAAATGAAAAGAAGGAATATAGAATTATTTGATATATCTATCATACTACTATTCTTTTTACTATCCGCATTACTTTTCTTCCCTGATTTTCTGTTTATTAAAAAGGTTTTCTTTTTCAATGATATTGGAGCAGATACCTGGAATCTTTTTTATCCTGAAATGGTTCAATCCCAAAGACTTGGTTTTAAGTGGTGGACTTTTTATCATACTATTGGTATTCCACATAATCCTAACTATACCTTAGAACCTATTTCTCTAATATTGTATAACTTCAAAGGATCTGAAAAATTTGCTTTCCATATTATATACTTTGAAATCTTCCTTATCGCTATTGTTACATATTTTTACCTAAAAGAACTTAGTATATCAAACCAAATTGCACTAATAGGCAGCATTATATGGTCTTTCTCAGGATATTTACTTGTTTCTGCTACATGGTTCACTTATCCAAAACTTTACCTTGGAGTAATGCTTACCTTGTTGGGAGTCGAAAAAATGTTGAATAACAAAAAGGGATTTGGTTTATTTATTTTTTTGGGCGCCTATTTTTTGAGCTTAATGATTTACTATTTTATAATATGGGCTATCTATATTTCCATCTATCTAATAATAAGAATGTTTGAAAAACAACTATCATTTTCACTAATACTTGTTTATTTAAAAAAAGCTTTTCTCCCTATTTTATTAGGTGTATCCTTAGCTAGTCTCTTTATGTTCCCCCAGTGGTATTTAATGTTCCAAAGCCCTAGAGCTAACTTCTTTGCAAACCTAAAACACTTTATCTTGCATCCATTCTCTTTAGCTAATCTAAGAATGTATGATACTATTTTCCTCAAACTTTTTGGAAACACTACCATCGGTGACGGGACAAATTATGTAGGTTGGAGAAACTTTTTAGAAGCTCCTGATTTTTACGTTAGTATATTTTTGTTATTCTTCTTCACATACTTCTTTAATACATCAGATAAAAAAATCTCTAGACTTTACAAATACATTGGCATTATTCTATTTTCTGCCTCACTTGTTCCACTTTTACTACAAATATTTAACCTCTTTTCAGGTAATTACTACCGTCCAAATTACAATATTTTAATGTCTTTCTTTCTTTTCTTTATTGGAATTAGAGGATTAGATAGCTTCTTTAAAAACAATAAATCTTACAAAATAAATCCTGTCTTTTTGTCAACTATAATTTTATTACTTCTGACAGATTATTTTAGATTTAAAATAATAAGCATTCTAATTGCACTTGCATTCCTTATAACATACTCAGTAATTTTAAAAACAAAGCTAGCAAAGAATCTATGGGTTATTTTAACTTTACTATTCCTTGAACTAAACCTACTTTCAACTTCTGCTTTTTACAAAAGAAATGCGTTTAGTATTCAAGACCTCAAACAAAACCTTCTAGTGTACAAGTCTACAAAATTTTATAAAGCTATTGACAAAATAAAATCATCTGATAACTCAAAATTTTATAGAATAGATAGAGTAACGACGGAAGTACAAGTCAATGCCCCTAAAATTCTTCAATACTATGGCACATCAGGGTATAAATCTTTTAATCTTAGCTCACAAATTGATTTCTACAGGGACCTGGGGTTCTCAGGCCCCAACTCTATAGCCTTGAGATGGACATACAATCTTAATCCTAATCCTTACGCAGCATCATTACTAAGTGTTAAGTATGCTATAATTTCTTTGAACAAAGAATCTAGCTATAAGCAATTTTTTATACCAGTTGATACTATATACGATTACATAATACTAAAAAACCCTGCTTTCCTTCCTTTAGCTTACGGCTATGACAAATGTTTCCCAATTACCAAATATAAGGAATATACCAAATTAGAAAAGACTTTCATGTGTTATAATTTTGCCTCTATTGATACGGTAAACAAAAATGCAATTACATGCTTTAAACAGATTAATAACATTGATACAAATTTCACCAATGAAAAATTAACAAAATACACAAAAAAATTATTACTAGAAGACTTTAAGCTCCATTACTTCTCTCAGGATAGCATAGTCTTTTCTTTCTATACTGATGTTCCCAAAATTATTACACTTAGCATCCCCTATGATACAGGTTGGCAAATTGAAGACAATAAACAAATAAAAAAATCATTTCCCGTCAACCATGGACTTCTTGGTTTCTATACAAACTCCGGACATCACAATATTAAGCTCAAATACATACCTATCCATTGGAAATTCCTAAGCCACACACTACACCTCTAACCTCCATACTTCTCTGCAAACCGTTCTATCAGTTGCTCAATATCATCCCTCCTGGCCAGGCTGTTTATCCACTCATCCGGTATAGCCTGGTAGCCATAGTATGTTCCTGCCAAGCCTCCTGTAATAGCTCCTGTTGTGTCTGTATCTTCACCCAGATTAACAGCTGTAAGCACTGCATCTTCGAACCTGCCTGTCGTCAGGAAAGACCATAACGCAGCCTCCAGTGTGTATACCACATATCCGGACGAATAAATCTCTGATTCAGGAAAGGTAGAAATATCATCCTCCACAATGCGGTAAAAATGCTTATACTCGTCATCACCTATTTTAGAAGGTAAAAACTCTCTTACTTCGTTCTGCATCTGTATATAAGCTAGCTGTTTATCACTTGTTTCAATTAATTTCTCGACAAACTTCACGTAAATATAACACGCAGCAACCGAACGTTTATGGGCATGTGTTATTGAAGAAACCTGCCGTATTCGTTCGAATTTCTCTCCCTCCGGCAGTCCATCCAGTATAAAAGCAAGAGGCAAAATACGCATCAAGCTTCCATTACCATTAGACCACTCATCATTTAATCCTGCCTGTGCTGGGTCAATACCATTCTCTATCTGCCTTAGAGCCTGTGCTGTAGTCGAACCTATGTCAAAAACCTCTCCATACGGCGTCCAAAGCCCTTTCTTATGCCACTGGACAAAACGCCTGCCAATATCATTAACATCAAATCCCCCGAGCAAGCTCTCCACCGTGCACAAAGTAAGTGAAGAATCATCTGACCAGGTGCCAGAAGGCTGATCATAGGTTCCTTTCCCTTGCATCCCTGTTACAGGATATTGCTTAAGATATAACCGTGGTTTGAATTCCACAGGGACACCTAGTGCATCTCCTATTATTAGTCCCCACAAGCCCCCTTTTATCTGTTCAACTGTCGCCTTCATCTCTCTTTGATCTTTTTTACTAACAATTTAAAAAAAATCGCATCTTTATAAAATAACTTTTAGCTAAAAAAACATTTTGCAAACTTTGTAAAAAATAACACGCAGCCGATCATGAGCGTTGACAAAACTGTTATCTTCAAAACCAAACGAAAGATCGTATTATATTCCGTATTGGTAAACCTTTTTCTCTCTGTTATCAAATTAACTGGCGGATATATTTCAGGCTCCTCTGCCCTCATTGCCGACGGTGTACATTCTTTGTCCGACCTGGCTGCAGCTCTTAGCATATTAGTTGGTATTATCCTGTCAAACCGCAAATCCCGCCAGTTCCCTTATGGCCTGTACAAAGTAGAAAATCTCGTCTCCTTAATCAGTGCCTTTGCTATCTTTTTTGCAGGTTATGAGATAGGCCGTGAAGTGCTGATGGGAGAGATGCGGCAGATATCTTCACTTCCCACAGCTTTGTCTATTATCTTTTTGACATTAATAACCACATTTCTATTCTCACGCTATGAGCTTCGTAAAGGTAAGGAAGTAAACTCCCCGGGGCTCATCGCAGATGCCAAGCATGTAATGACTGACTTTTATTCCTCTTTAATTGTTGTTGTTGGTGTTATTGCCCAATATTTTCAGATAATTTGGCTATTAAAAGTCGTGGTTATTGTAATAATAGGGTTTATCTTCCACAGTGGTTTTCATATTCTCAGGGAAGCAATCAAAGTATTACTCGATGCATCAGTGGATAATGACACCATCGAGCAGGTCAAACAAATCATTAATAAACATAGCCACGTTGTTAAACTCAATTCCATTCAAGGACGAAACTCTGGTAGTTATAAATTCCTCGAAATGGATATTGCACTTGATATTGACACCCTGGATGAAGCCCACGAATTTGTCGAGCACCTCAAGCAGCATATACTTAATGAAGTAGAATTTGTCGAAGACGTGGTCATACACTTCGAACCCGCCCACAAAGACCTGAAAATAGCTGTGCTCACTAATGACAATGACAGGATATCAAGCCATTTCGGCGGCGCAAAAAAAATCCATATCTTCACCAAAACAGACACTGGCTTCAAACACGAAATTTTGTCCAACCCTGCCCAGACACTAGATCACGGCAAATCTTTAGAACTTTCGGAATTTCTACGCCACAAAGGCGTGCGTTGTGTGGTAATGCGTCCTTCCTACAATACCAGGCCACTTAAAGCCTTAGAGGCATTCCATATTAAACACATTTTCACTGACAAGCAATCCTTAGACGAACTGAATCTAAATGAAATAAAATGCTAAAACTATGAATAAAAAAGTAATAGTCATAACAGGATCCACTCGAGGACTTGGACTGGCTATGGCCAGGGAATTTCTGAGACTTGGACATAATGTCGTAATTAACGGCAGGTCAGAATATAGCATACAACAAGCTAAAGAAAAACTTTCTAACTTCAAAAATCAAATCTCCTTCGTGGCAGGATCTGTATCCGAACCCGGAACACACGAAAAACTGCTCCAAACCGCTCTAGACAAATTTTCCACTGTAGACATATGGATTAATAATGCTGCAATACCCCAAGAATACGATTATCTTATAAATGTGACTGACCAGACTATAATTGACATTACCCAGACAAATATAACTGGTGTCATCCTTGGCACAAAAAAAGCACTCGATCGCTTCATCATACAGCATAAAGGAGCTATATGGAACATCAACGGTTTTGGTAGCAATGGTGATATGAAACCCAGACTGACTGTATATGGCACTACTAAACGTGCGGTTGATTATTTCACTCGGTCAGTATACAAAGAAGTCAAAGAAAAATATCCATGGCTAACAGTGGGTACTATAAACCCCGGAATGGTCAATACTGATTTCCTGACCAAATCTCTTGAAGGCCTGGACAAAAAAACAATAGAACAAAACATGGCCTTTAACAATATCTTTGCCTCTGACCCTGACGACGTAGCAAAGAAAATAGTCCCACAGATCCTATCCACAGGCCATGGTTTTCATCAGCTGCGTTACATGACCCTGCCAATGGTTCTTACCCGGCTTTATAAAGCACGCAAAATCCTAAAAAACATGGACTAAGCCTACCCAGCTTCCAACCACATGCTGTAGGCAAATCCCATACATAACCTGGGATGGAAACTCATGCCGTAGGCATGTCCCCTACATAACCTCGCAAGGTATTGCGAAGCCATCAGTGACACTAGTCACAACCAAGACCGCAGCCATGAACCCTGCATAACCTGGGATAGTCATCCCAGGAACTCATGCCGTAGGTATGTCCCCTACATAACCTCGCAAGGTATTGCGAGGCCCTCAGTGACACTAGTCACAACAAAGGCCGCAGGCATGTCCCCCTGCATAACCTGGATAGTCATCCCAGGAACTCATGCCGTAGGCATGTCCCCTACATAACCTCGCAAGGCCCTCAGTGACACTAGTCACAACAAACATAACCTGGATAGTCATCCCAGGAACTCATGCCGTAGGTATGTCCCCTACATAACCTCGCAAGGTATTGCGAGGCCCTCAGTGACACTAGTCACAACAAACATAACCTGGAATAGTCATACCAGGAACTCATGCCGTAGGTATGACCCCGCGGTCTGGCGGGTCTTCAGAGACCTACCACACCCAAAAACTAACCACATAGGAGGCATATAGACACAGTAGCATCATACCTCTACTTTGGGCCTGCCAAGGTATGACAGTTGATAACCCTGTATGAAGTTACTAATAGCAATAAACATGTTAGCACCTGCCTAGGTCTATATAAACTTTTTAATCTTCGCACAAAAAAGTTATCTTTAACAAAATAGCCCAAACCCGTAAAGATGAAAATTACTATCTTCAACTCAAGTCCACGTGCCGAACATAGCAATACTCACCGTATAGTTAAAGCTTTTCTCAAAGGTTGTCAAAAAGCCGGAGCAGAAACAGAAAATATATTCCTAGCCCGTAAAAAAATTAAAAATTGCCTTGGATGCTTTGACTGTTGGACTATAAAACCCGGTCAATGTATCATCAAAGACGACATGCGGGTTCTAACTGACAAAGTTATGGCATCTGATATTGTTGTCCTGGCTACACCTCTCTATGTGGACAATGTATCTGGCATAATGAAAAATTTCCTCGACCGTCTCATTCCCATTGTCATGCCACACTTTGAGAAAGATCCCTATGGAGAAACGCGCCATAAACGGCGCTTCAATAAATACCCCAAATTTGTAGCTATATCAAACTGTGGTTTTCCAGAGCAATCACACTTCCAGACTTTAAAACTAATCTTTCGCCGTATGGCTCGCAACCTACACACTGAACTAATTGGAGAGATTTATCGCGGACAAGGCGAATTGCTCAAGTCTGACCACCCCGCCGTTAAGCTACGCTTAAAGCAGTATTTCGCATTAGTGGAGGAAGCAGGTTATCAAATTGTTACCAAGGGCTATATTTCACAAGACTTACAAGAGAAATTGGAAAAACCGCTTATCCCGGCATCTTTTTACAATCGCGGAGCTAATAAGTCGTGGGACGATCTTATTGAGAAAAAAGAACATTTCCCCATACGGTCTCCCGGCCATCCAGATGATGACTGATATTAAAAACAATATAACTTGTTGTCAACAAAGTAGTTTAACTTTAGTTGTAGTTGGTCTTAAGAATAACGTTCAGAGTTGACCATCAGGACAACACCTCTTATCCCCTTGCGGCTTTTTTGTTTAACCAGAGTGTACTGTGCTAGGTGCATTCACACGCCCGCAAAGTTAAATGAATATCCCTAATTACTTCTTGTGCGCGTGAGGGCGGAGGCGGATATGAGGCGCAGGCTAGGCCCGGGTGGTACGGCTACGAGGAGGCGACCGGAGCAAGCCACCACAGTAGCCTGCTAGTACCACAAGCCCTGGCCAAGCCGAATAAGAGCCGCAGACCGACCCGAAGCCGCTAAACATACCTTATGGCTCTGGTGGATTTGCAAGGTGCCTACGCCACGCTTGCAAATGATATAAAATATCGTCGCAAGGTATCTACGCTACGCTTGTGACAGTTGTGAGATTTCGTTGCAAGGAGGCCTGATGTCACGCTTGCGACTGAAGCCAACTTATTCGCGGCGAGGGGCACGCCCACGAAATTTATAATCGTATATACAGCAATATCCCTCCTGAAAATTAATCTCTTATCCCCGTTGCGTAAATAAAAAGCTTTACCACAACAAGAAGTCTGTAATTACTTGTCTTGTTAATTAATAATTTTATATAGATGACACCACATCAATCAAACTCTAACCCTACAACCTTGCTAGAGCTAAAAACACGGTGTGTACACCAATTACAGTTGCAATGTAATAAGACCAAGCATTTTTCTTGCTACCAAAGAATGACAGATAAATCGAATCGGCATGGCATGAATCCAGGCAATCGCCACAGAGAGTACAATTCCACCCTGCCTTACCCTTCTTTATGTCCTCTGCCCTGAGCGCATCATAGCGGCAGCTCACCGTACAGGCATTACACAAAGTACAGGTATTGTGATCTATACGTATGCGGGCAGGATAAAGCTTGCTCAGGAGCGTCACCAGGCTACCAATGGGACAGAAAGTAGTACAATGGAACATATAACCCAGACGCCAGGAGACAAGGTACATCAATGCTAGCTCCACTAGCCCAAACATTGCCGCAAATAAAGTAGCTGTCAGGGCATTCACTCCTAACTTGTGCATCAAAAATGCTACAATAAGAACAGAAGCAAGCATAAAATAACGGAAAATTATTGAATACTTACGGCTAAAAGGCTTGGGCCTACCTCTCCTGCGCGAACTGGCAAAACCGTCCCAAGCTCCTATATAGCACAGATGTGAACACCAAGCAGGACCTAAAATAACTATAGTACTTAACAACAAAATTAACATAAACAAAGACCCTCCTCCACGGTATATTGGTCCCGCTACAATCAACGCAGGCACAGGTAAATGTAATTTACCTGACATAAGAAATTTTTCATTAACCAACAAGCCTAAAAATAGTTGCAAGAAAAATATAACAGAGAAAAACAACCAGTAACGCAAACGCATTTTCTTGATCTTCTCCTTATACAAAATCAAATACGTGAGTACAAAAGAATATATCTCCAATACAAAAATCTCTATCCATCCAGCTCCCGGCCAAAAACGCTCTGCCAAAATCATTGGAGGATGTACATTTATCTGAACAGGTACCAGTAATATTAAAGGAACAAGGACACTAACAACAAGAGGCCCTACCTTAATATTTTTTTGCCTCCCTTTAGTGGGCTTAATCTGATTTATTAACTTTGGCTGAATCTGTCTTATTGTCCCTATCTCTCTCATAATCCATGTATTAAAAAACAAAGATTTTAAGATGCGTTTATCCAAAAATAAAAAGTGTTACTTTAAAGTCAAAATTTTAAAGCTTTTCGACTATAAATTTCCCCGGCTACTGTGCCTTCTTCATTATCTAAAGATTTAAATGCCAGGATTTTTCCCTATTAATAAAAATTCTTTGACAATCTGGCAGCTTTACTTTTATACAGGCTAATGACGGGTATACTATCCTTTTTCAAATCAAGACCATTTTGTATGCTTCTTCTTTTTTGCACGGTTCCCAAGTATACATACACAACCTTAGCCGATAACAAGCCATGCGAAAGAGAGTTATGGGTATTTTATATACGGCGCGGGGATGCCTGGTAGTCATGGGAGCAAACAATGAGGGAAGCCCGTATACATGGAAGCAAGTTCATTCTGATACAACAGGCGCGCTGCTTCCACCAAGCAGGGGAGAACCTGAGGAATATTTACATTTTTTTTGAGAAAGCAGAGAGCGGAGACTGCGAATAGCAATAGAGCTAAGAGGTTGGAGCGGGCAATGGATAGAGAAGCTATGCCAGGATTTTGACCTGGTAAACGTCGTTGACCTCAACCGGCGTGACCCTGTGTGGCTTGGTAGCGGCGGCATTCTGTATGTGAGGTTTCACGGCCGTTATGATGATCGAGGGAGAATTTTTGCTCATTATAGCTACATGCCTGATGAACTGGAGATCATGGCCGGACGGGTCAAAAGCTATGCTCCGTATGCCATGGAGGCCTGGATCAATTTTAATAACTCGGATGTATTCCGCAATGCCCAGATGTCCAAAATATTGTAAGGATGAGATAATCTTTAAATAAAGCGCATAGTGTAATTTTCTTAGTTTGTGTCTAATTTGGAGCTATAAGTTTAAGAAAACGTATTGTAAAGTAAAGAGGCTGAGGCTTCCTTTAATGAAAACATGTCTTTTCTGTCCGGTTACTGTTTCCCGTGTATGCTTTGGAATGGTTTGAACTTGAAAAAAGTTGCTTATTCTAAATGCGCACAGGTGGTATACTGATATTTAATTCTTTTTGTGGAGGACGCATTCTATCATAATCGAGCAATGTATATATTTGAGTATCGATCGATGGTATCCATTTTGCTTCCTTGTCGATTTTTATAAATTCATTATTTTTTTTGTTTAACAATTCCCGAAGTGCCGAAACTTGCTGTCCCAGTTCCTCCACTTCAACTTTAAGCTGCTTATTTTCAGCCGACAGCAAATCATACTTGTCAATTAACTTCCTGACTTTGTAATTAATACCGGAAATTAAAACTTTCTCATTTGCCATTTGCTTCAAATATGCTCGCGGTACAAAAGTAATTATTTTCGCTTACACCCGCAAGACAATGTCCGAAAAAGAACAATAACTTTAACAAAGTTTTATAAATACCGTCGGAAACCTATCGGTTTCAGTAATTTACCGATTATTTTTTGGG
>JALWNS010000460.1 GCA_027083655.1 Bacteroidales bacterium
AGAGGAGTTTTTTAAAAGCTCCACAGAAAAACTTTCGGGACTCAACCGTGCTATAGAAGATATGCGCCTTCAGAGCCAGGATTTGGCTAAGAGAACGGACGAACTGGTCAAAGTGCTACAAAGCCCAACACAACGAGGCCAATGGGGTGAGATGCAGTTGCGGCGTATTTTTGAGATAATCGGGTGGACAAGAGGCACTATTTACCACGAACAGGTAGCGGCAAAAGATACAAGGCCTGATTTTATTGTCAGTTTACCCAACAACCGGAAGATAATTATTGATGTAAAAATGACAATGTCTGCTTATTGGGATTACATGGAGGCCCAGGACGAGCAACAGCGTAAGCATTATGCCCTCGAACACGTTAAAGCAATTAGATCAAGGATAAAAGACCTTGGGCAAAAGGCTTATTGGCAGCAATATGAAGACAGTCTCGATTATGTAGTGCTATACATGCCTATAGAAGCTGCTTTTGCACTAGCAGTAAGTACCGATACAAGCCTGTTTAGCGATGCAATAAAGCAACGTGTTGTGCTGGCTTCTCCATCAACGATTATACCTTTAGTACAAATGATTGATGCTATGTGGCGCCAGGATAAAGCTTACCACAGTGTGAGCGAAGTAGTGGATAATATAACCGAACTGAGAAATAGATATAATGTTTTGCTTGGCCATCTAGCAGATTTGGGCAAAAACCTCAAAAACTCCGTCAGAAGTTATAATAATCTTTTATCGTCATGGGAGAGTAGATTTGACCCACAGCTCAGAAAGATTGACCAGTTTAAGAAAGGCCAGGATTTACGTGAGCTTCCTGATGATATAGATAACGAACCAAGGGAAATAAAATAATGCTCATTTTCCAAACGTTAACAAATGGAATAAAAAATACCATGCAATGAAAAAGATATTTTTAATCTCCATAGCCCTGTTAATAGCGCAGGTTGCCTTTGGACAATACCAGATCGATACTATTGTTTTCAAATACCAGAATGGTGTTATCAAGCGCCAGGGTATTATGGTCGATGGTAAAAAAGCCGGAATTTGGAAATATTACGACCGGCAGGGACGTCTCACGCAGGAAGCCCAGTTTAAAAACGATAAGCTCTGGGGTAGGGTGACTTATTATTATCCAAATGGAAAGAAACAAACCGAGGGCTTTATGTATGATAGTATACGCCAGGGAGAGTATAAAGAATGGTTCGAAAATGGACAGCTAGCCTTGCTAGGTTATTTCAAAGATAATCACCGCGACAGTCTGTGGACATATTATTTTGAGAATGGTCGTATATCAAAGATTGAAGCGTGCCATCTGGATACATGTGCAGTATGGTGGGCTTTTTCGCCCCAAGGAGATACAACTGTACGCGAGGGAACAGGTTATTTCGTTGATTATTATGATAATGGGCAAATTTTCCAAAAAGGTTATTACAAGGACGGGTTTAAAGATTCTTTGTGGATAGAATATTATCCTTCGGGCCAAGAACGGGAAATAGGCTATTATGACCACAGCTTGAAAACAGGCAAATGGATCACTTATTACCCTGATGGCAAAATAAAAGTTGTACTCAATTACGATAACGGCCAGTATAAGCTTTATTCCCGCCAGGGCAAGCTTCTAGCGCAGGGCTGGATGCGTGATGGAAAGCGGGATAGCACCTGGACTTTTTATTATGATAATGGGCAAGTTTATTGGACAGGTAGTTTTAATATGGGTAAGAAGACAGGCGAGCATAAGCGTTATTACCGTAATGGACAGCTGGAGTCTATGATGCATTTCATTGACGGTGTGAAACAGGGTTATGCCGTATGGTACGATACCATTGGCCAGAAAGTGCAGGAAGGCTGGTTCAAAAACGACCTACAGGATAGCTTGTGGACATACTACCAGAAGGACGGAAAGTTAGGCAATAGGGGGTATTACCGCCAGGGCAAAATGCAGGGCAAATGGACATGGTGGTATCCTTCGGGCCAGGTGTGGAAAATTGGCTATTATAAAGATGACAAGCGCCATGGCAAATGGACTGTTTATTATGAGAATGGACAAGTTTATTATACAGGCAAGTATGTGAATGGCAAAGAGGAAGGCGAGTGGAGGCGTTATTACCAGGATGGTAAGCTTGAGACAGTAGGAAGTTTTCACAATGGCAAAATGAACGGGGAGTGGAAGATGTGGTACCACAACGGTATGCCCCGTCAGGTGCTTCATTATAAAGATGATGTGTACAATGGAGTGTGTGAGTACTTTGATAGCACTGGCCATCATACACTTGTCATTACTTACAAAGAGGGGAAGCGGGACGGTTATTACGCCAGGTTTGGTCAGTATGGCAA
>JALWNS010000461.1 GCA_027083655.1 Bacteroidales bacterium
AATTGGAAGCGTAAAGTAATAGGAAAAGTCCTTTATATAGTATGGGAAGGATTGCCTTTCTACGTAGATGGACGCACTGGCTTTGTTGACGTTCGGGATGTGGTAAAGGCAATGATCATGTTGTCGGAAAGGGAAATATTTGGACAAAGGTTTATTATTAATGCAGAAAATTTAACTATAAAACAAATTCTTGACCTAGTTGCCGATGCTATGGGTAGGCCACGACCTAAATATCGAATAAATGAACACTGGATAAAAGCTGCTTTCTGGATTGACCAGATCCGTAGCCGCTTAACTTTCACTGCTCCTTTGCTGACCAAAGAGTATATTAAATATGTCAATATAGACCAGCGTTTCTCTAGCGAAAAATTACTTAGTACATTACCTGACTTTAAATACACACCAATAGAAGAAACAATAAATTTTGTTGTTGAAAAATTCATAGAAAGCCTTAGCGAAAAGGAACGTAACAAAAGCAATTATTTTAGCAAATTATTCTAAAATGATAGTCGACCTAACACATACCTTACATCAAGGCATGACTGTCTTCCCTGGCACTCCAGAGCTAAGGGTACAACAAATTGCTTCTATACCATTTGACGGTTTTAATGAAAAATTAATCAGTTTTGCCACCCATACTGGCACACACATGGATGCTCCCAACCATATTGTCCCTGATACAGCTACACTGGATATGTTGGAGCCTGGTAAATTCATGGGCAAAGCATGTGTTATTGATTGCAGAAATTACCATACTATAGACACAAACGTTATCTCAGAAAATAAGGAAATTATCAACAAAGCAGACTTTGTTCTTTTTTATACATCATGGGAAAACCTTTGGGGTACTAATCAATACCTAAAAGACTTTCCTGTTTTGACCAAGCAGGCAGCTTCTTTGCTTACCAGCCTAAATCTCAAAGGCATTGGTCTTGATACCATCTCTGTAGACCCTGTGGATTCTGATGATCTTACCATCCATAAAATACTCTTATCTGCAGGTATGTTAATAATAGAAAACCTGACTAACCTGTCGGCCCTACCTTTGGGTAAAAGCTTTGATTTCATTGCCCTGCCTCTCAAAATAAAAGATGCAGACGGCTCACCTGTGAGAGCATTGGCTATAATATGATTTTTTTTGACTTATACTTGTAACTATTACCAGTGTCCATCCGTCTGAAAATAAAATATTTTTTTCAATTTTCTTAAATTTAGATAGTTTCAAATAATATTAAACACAAAAACCTATTACTATGAAAGCCAAAATTATCTCCCTATTCTTGGGGTTTGTATTACTTTTAACTTTTGTAGCCACTGCCCAAGACGAAATGACACTGGAACAAATCCTTGACACCTACTACGAAAATACAGGTGTAGACAAACTAAAAGATGTTCAGACTATAGTTCAATACGGACATTTTGACTTTATGGGCAACTCAATGTCACGCATTACTTATCTCAAACGTCCTGACAAAATGAGAAGTGAAATGGAGCTTAGAGGAAGCAAAGTTATAACTACCTTTGACGGCGAACATGGCTATATTATAAATCCATTCTCTGGTACGACCGAACCCCAGCCAATGGACTCTATAACTATTGCTAGTCTCAAGGATCAGATCAGTTTCGAAGGCTTACTATATGACTACAAAGACAAAGGTTATGAAGCAAACTACGAAGGTATAGAAGAGGTTGATGGCACAGAGGCATACGTCATTCACCTACACAAAAAAGACAAAGACATCTGGTACTATTTAGACACCGAAACATTCATACCAATTAAAGAAAGAGTAGAGGCCATTGTACAAGGACGCAATGTTACCCAGGAAATTTATTTTTCTAATTACAAGCAAGTAAACGGAATAGCATTCCCCTTCCTCACAATAACAAAAGGTAATACTGGCCAGATGGGACAGGTACAAATGATAACTGACAGCATAAAGCTTAATGTTCCAATAGCAGACTCTCTCTTTACTATCCAGCCCAAAGAAACCGAAAAAACAGAACAATGAAACGTATATTTTTCTTTGTCCTTTCCCTATTTCTGATCATACCTATTAGAGCCCAGGAGATAAAGTTACCACGGAATGTTTTTGGTGCGCTCAAAGCCCGTAGTATTGGCCCAGCTACAATGAGTGGCCGTATAACCAGCCTTGATGTTGTGGACCGTAATCCCAATATTATCTACGTTGGTGCTGCCAATGGTGGTGTATGGAAATCCGTTGATGGCGGGCTTAAATTCAAGCCTGTTTTCGACCGCTATATAATGTCCATAGGTGCTATTACAATAGACCAGCAACATCCAGACACGGTTTGGGTCGGCACTGGAGA
>JALWNS010000462.1 GCA_027083655.1 Bacteroidales bacterium
ACCTAGTTTATAGTGTTTAGCTAGCTTTTCTAGGACGAGGGGTATACCTTCAAAAGGCTTGAGTGAGTCTATTATTTCATTAAACTCTTTGTGATAACGTGAGACGATAATTGGTATTTTGAACAAAGGGACTTTGAAGAAACGTATAATTTCGTTCTGAGTCATATTACGCAAAAGATCAATGTCTTCTGGTTTTATTTCCCTAAGATTAAGCTGTCGTGCAATTTTATTTGTTATCTCTATACCTTTGTGTAAGGTGTCGGCAATTGTACCATCAAAGTCGAAAACAATAGTGGTTAAATTGCTTAGCATCACTTAAAAAATTTGTCTATTTCTTCGAGTTTCAAGATATAAAAATTTTTCTTACCCAAAGGGGAAATATTAGGAGATGAAGAGGCAAAAAGTCTATTTACTAGGCTCTCCATCCCTCTTTCGTCTAGTTTGGTGTCTTGTAGTCTAGCTCTTGATTTTGCTATAATAGCCGCAAGGTTTTCTATTGTGAGCTGGCGTATATTAATAGCTTCGGTGTCAGGGTCATTAATAATGTCCATTAAGACGCTGTGGGCTTGACTGGCTTCCATAAATGAAGGAATACCAACTATATTGAATGATGTTTCGGATATTCTTTCGAAGCGGTAACCTATAGCTTCAAATTGTTCTTTGAGAGTAAAGAAATTTTGTAATTGGCTATGGTTTAAAGAAACTTGCAGAGGATACAGTGTCTGCTGGCTATTAATAGGAGAGTTGGATAAATATGCCAGGATCTCTTCGTAAAATATAGTTTCATAAGCTCGGCGTATATTAATGATTGCTAGTCCACTCTTGAGAGGTGTAATGACATATTTAGCTTTGAAATTGATGAATTTGCCAGGTGCAATGTGATTATTTTGTTCTATTGGTGTTGTTTGTGTTGGAAGCTGTGGTTTCTGTTGTTCTTTATTTTCAAAGAGTATTTCCCAATTTTCAGGAATACTTGATTTTGGAAATTCAGGTTTTTTAGAAAAAGTACTCTTTTCCTGAGGTTGTGCTGCTGTCTCTTCTTCTTCAAAAGGGTTGTAATCGCCTAACTCTTGCTCAAAGTCAAATGTATCAATCTGGTCAAGGTCTTTGTTTATAGCATTTTGAGGGATAAAAGCTTCTGTCTCAAAGTCAATAGCAGGTATAATGCCGTATTGTGCTAAAGATCTTCTTATTGCTGCTATAAGTATTTGGTAGATAGAATCTGCATCTTGGAAATTAACCTCAATTTTAGTAGGGTGTATATTTACGTCAATACGTTGTGGTTCAATCTCAAAGAAAATGAAATAAAGGGGTTTTAGGTCAGGTGCAAGTACTTTTTCATAAGCCTTGAGGATAGCCCTGTGCAGGTAAGAACTACGGAAAAAACGGTTATTGACAAACAGGTATTGTTCTGCATATCTTTTCCTGGCAGATTCGGGAGTGCCAATATAGCCGTAGATGCGTACAAAACCAGCATCGGTCTCTAATGGAATTAAAAATTTGTTTAATGACTTATCGAACAGGTTAACAATACGCTCCTTTAGTGTAGAGGTAGATAGTTTATAAATTGCTGATTTATTGTGAAACAGGGAAAATTTAATGTTAGGGTGAGGTAAAGCTACACGGTAAAATTCTGTTAGCACATGCTTGAGCTCAGTCTGGTCTGATTTGAGAAATTTCCTTCTTGCAGGCACATTAAAAAAAAGATTTTTTACTAGAAAATTAGCACCTTTGGGACAACTAACAGGTTCTTGAAGAATAAATTTCCCACCTTCAATGACTACTCTAGTTCCGATCTGGTCATTTTCCCTTCGTGTTTTGAGCTCAACTTGGGATACAGAGGCAATAGAGGCGAGAGCTTCTCCACGAAAACCTTTGGTCGTAATATGGAAAAGATCCTCTGTTTTTGATATTTTGGAGGTAGCGTGCCTTTCGAATGCAAGACGGGCATCTGATTGGCTCATACCCACACCATCGTCTATAACCTGTATAAGAGTTTTGCCTGCGTCCTGTAGGTTTATAGTTATATTAGTGGCATGTGCGTCAATAGAATTTTCAACGAGCTCCTTGACAACAGAAGCTGGCCTCTGGACAACTTCACCTGCTGCTATCTTGTTAACTAATGTTTCTGGTAGAATTTTTATGACGTCAGGCATAGGTTATTTAAAAATTTTTTCAATAAGCGATTGTAATAAATCTGAGTATAAAATTAAATAAGTAATTCCGAAAAGTAAAACCAAGATTACCAAAAGTCTAATGTTCTGCCCTTTTTTTATTTTTCTAGCTACCTTTTTCGCCTCTTTTTCATCTATAACAGCAGATGC
>JALWNS010000463.1 GCA_027083655.1 Bacteroidales bacterium
TTCTAAGTGTATCTCTTTTTGCAGATATAAAGTCAGTTGTTAATAAAAATGAAATAACAAGAGGAGAAGAGGTTGTTTTTAGTTTAATTGCAAACGGAAACAATGTTCAGTTTCCAAACATTAATAAAATCGACGGATATCAAATAGAAGGAACACAAAGTTCTCAAAGTATTAGTATTGTTAATTGTATTACTTTTTGTAAATCAGGTGTTTGGTCAGCGCTTTAGACCAGGGTTTATAATATTAAATGACAGTACCAAACTTACTGGTTTAGTTGAAGCAAAGAGTATATCAAATATAGGTGATTATATCAGGTACAAGCCTACATCCAAATCAAAACTACAAAAGCTTCCACTTTCTGAAATATCTAGCTTTACAAGTGGGGAAAGGACTTATTTCAAAGCCTATGTAAAAGTAGATATCTCTGCTATACGTGATCACAAAAGTATTAAGTCCTATGAAGATTATTTTTCACGTGACACAATCTTGCTCGAAGTTGTCTTTGACGGGGATAAACCGCTCTATCGGGGTTATTATGCAAACAAGGAACAATTTTATATTAAGACGGGTAATGAAATACAATTGCTAGAGGCGCCTACAGTAATAATGCGTGATACTTTTGTTGATCCTGCCCTTTCAAGGTATATCAATAGGTATAATTACCAGGTCAGTACGGAGGTTACAGGGGGAGAGAAAAAAATTACCATAGATACATACAAATACCAATTGACCAACTATCTCTCAGACTGGCCTGAGGTGAATAGTTTAATTAATGATATTTATTACAATTATTACGGGCTAAAATACCTTTTTAATCGCTATTATGAGTTCAAAGCCCCATACATGAAACGTAAGTTTGAGATTAGCAATGCAGAATTTGGGTTATTTAATGGATGTTTAATTGAAAAGGTGAATATTAGTAGTGATGAACAAATGTTTTATTACATGACAACGCCCGATTTTCCGCTATCTACCAGTTTGTTTTTGGGTGCCTTTTTGCAAACTAATTTTGGGCAAACAGATTATCATTTTTCATTGTACTATAGTATAGGCTATTATAACTTCTATACCAAGGCTTTATTTGGCCGGAGTGAAGATGGGGGACGGACAATCATATACACCTATAGCAATTTTGACGTCACATCGATCAAGGCTCGACTTGCCGGGAAATACAATGTTTTTATAGGTCATGGTACCAGGTTATCCCTATCAGCAGGTATGTCATACACTATCCCTGTACATGCAACAAATTCTGTTTTGGAATATGGAGTTGTGCTATCCCAGCCTTATTATAATAGTTTCGAAGGTTTTATATCGCCTTATCAGAAAAATAGTTATATACGCGACGAAGTTGGAGGTTTTGTTGGTCTGAGTTTACAAAGAGACAGGTTGGCACTGGATACCTGGGTAGAAATGACTAATGGTTTTTTAAGCCCTGTTGTACTTATTCAGAAAAATATTATACTTGGTATAACCCTTTCGCTAACATTCTTTAAAGCCAAATAAGTAAACAAATGGAAAAGTGGAAATTACTTGACAAGGAGTTGTTGATAGATACTCCTATGTTTGATATGTACCGGTACCATCTCTTGCATTCGGAAAAAAAAACAGAGCATAATTTCTTTATCATTGAGACCTATGACTGGGTTAATGTTATCCCAATAACACCAGATGGAAAAATAGTGCTAATCAGGCAATACCGTGCAGGTAGCGATAGCATAACACTGGAGATACCGGGCGGGGTCATGGACAAAGAGCAGGATCCCTTGCTCACGGCAAGGCGCGAGCTCGAAGAGGAGACTGGTTTTACTAATGGAGAATACGAACTTCTTGGCACAGCATATCCTAATCCGGCATTTTTGAAAAATAAAATCCATTTTGTGCTGGCCCGCAATGTTTTGCCGCAGGGACACACGAATTTTGACCCGTCTGAATATATCGAAACAGAGCTGGTGCCATTGACCGATATACCAGATCTAATTGCACAGGGTAAGATACGGCATGCTCTCGCAATAACTGCTTTTGTTTACCTGGAGCTTAATGGATGTTGTGGTTTCTCCCTGCGCAGGTCTTAGGTTATTTTTTTGCAGATGGGGATTAAAGTTTTAATGACCGTGTTTTGCGCAGGTTGCGTTTATGTTTAGTAAATTTTGGTATTTTTACGTTAATACAGGTTTTCTGTTAACAATTAGAAAGACCTCTTTTTTGAGTATCATCCTGTTGCTTGATGCTGGTAATGAAGTTTCAATGAAAAAACATTTGATAAATTTGTAAATAAGCCCGTGAAGTTCGATCATCCCTTGTTGCATGGATTGTTATGTCT
>JALWNS010000464.1 GCA_027083655.1 Bacteroidales bacterium
AAATAAGGTCTTAATTTAATAAGGCAAAAAATTTAATTAAAAATCTTAATTTTCTTTAAACCACCACAAAGCCAACCTTATGCAATACACTGTATATCAAAGAACAACACACAAGACACAAACTTAAAGCCTTTTACACACATTTAAATACTTGTAAAAAAGTAAACTTTTTTTTACTATTTGCGTATAAATATATAACTCGCAAACTTAAACCTATTGTATGAAAAAGCTCTACATTTCAGTATTTATAATACTTCTCTTTCTTACAATTGGATGCTCCTCATCATCTGATTCGGATGAAAATTACTGGAAAGAAATCCAGAATAATTATCATGTTTACGCTCCGCCTCTTCCAGAAACTTTAGATTTTGCAGGGGAACCTGTACCACTGGAATATTTTGATGTACGGGAATCTTTAGACCGTGAAATCCTTAAGCTAATGTACTGGCACTCAGAAATTTTACTTTACATTAAAAGAGCAAACCGTTATTTCCCTGTCATTGAGCCTATCCTGAAAAAATATGGTATACCTGACGACTTCAAATATATGATGGTAGCCGAAAGTGGCATGGCTCCAGTAGTATCGCCTGCCGGAGCAGCTGGTTATTGGCAATTTATGGAGAGAATTGGTAAGAAATACGGTCTGGAAATCAATAGCGAAATAGACGAGCGTTACAACCTCTATAAATCCACTGAAGCTGCATGCCGTTATATTAAAGATGCTTACAATCATTATGGTAATTGGACTTTAGCTGCTGCTTCATTCAATGTTGGCCAGACCACACTGGATAGGGCTATTAGAAAGCAGCAGCAAAACAGCTTTTATGACCTTGCTCTCAACGTACAGACTGCCAGATATATATACCGTATCCTTGCCCTTAAAGTTATCATGAGCAACCCACGTCAATATGGCTTTATTATTAGGCAAAAAGAGCTTTATAAACCTGTGAGAGTCAAATTCATTGAGGTAAATGGTCCTGTAGATAGTTGGCCACAGTTTGCTATTGACCATGGAACTAATTATAAGGTGCTTCTCTTGCTTAATCCTTGGATACGTTCTTCAAGACTAACAAATCCTAATGGAAAAACATACCAGGTAGCCATTCCTGATAAAAAAGCACGTATTGTAAAACACTGACCCCCTACATACATAGCTTCCCCCTTGTTTTCTATGACCCTTGCCTGCGGGCAAGGGTCGCTTTTTTTGTCCTTGAAAGAAAAACAGGAAAATTTATATTCTATTCTGATTGCTCGAAAGCCTGATTTTTATGGGCATGAGAAATTTTCCCTTTACTAGATGCAAAAACGCCATAACATCCCCTTCCTTTAAAACTAAAGTCCCTGTGACCTCGCTAGTTGATTTTTTCTCTAACTATAAAGAAAATACTGCTTTATCTCCACATCTCCCTGATTTAACAGTTGCTTTAAATCCTCGATTTCAGCATATTTCCGGTTCTTTACTTGGTTTTATTTATCATGTCAATGATGAAAATTATTTGCACTTACAAGGTGGATTATTATTTTTAGAAAAATTTTAAAAAATACTATCATGGCTAGAAGGTTAATGGAATGCGTTCCTAATTTCAGTGAAGGGCGCGATATGAATATTATTAGACAAATCACAGACCAAATAGAAGCAGTCGATGGTGTTAAACTCTTGAATGTAGATCCGGGTAAAGCAACCAACCGTACAGTTGTAACATTTGTAGGCGAGCCAGAAGCTGTAGTAGAAGCTGCTTTCCGTGCCATCAAAAAAGCATCGGAAGTCATTGACATGAGCAAGCACAAAGGGGAACATCCCCGCATGGGTGCCACTGATGTATGTCCTTTTGTACCAATATCAGGCGTTACAATGGAAGAAGCCGTTGAATATGCACGGCAGCTTGCAGAGCGTGTTGGCAATGAGCTAAAAATACCTGTTTATCTATATGAATTTGCAGCAACGAGTCCAGAACGAAAGAACCTGGCGAACATTAGAGCAGGTGAATATGAAGCTTTGCCAGAAAAATTAACCAATCCTCGCTGGAAGCCTGACTTTGGACCTGCAGAATGGAACGAGCACGTAGCACGTACTGGCGCAACAGTCATTGGTGCCCGCAACTTCCTTATTGCATACAATGTAAACCTGAACACAACGTCCACACGCCGTGCTAATGCTATTGCTTTTGATGTCAGGCAGCTAGGGCGTGTCAAGCGTATAGGCGACCCTATTGTTGGCAAGAAAGTACTGGACGAAGACGGCAATCCTGTCCGCCTACCTGGAACATTACGTAAGGTCAAAGCTATTGGTTGGTACATAGAAGAATATGGTATTTGCC
>JALWNS010000465.1:0-1735 GCA_027083655.1 Bacteroidales bacterium
GGGTGGGTTGGAAAAACCCACCCTTTTTTGTTCAAAAGAGTGCAAAGCCCTTGATAAATGCGGGATTGAGAGAGCCCTAAAAAATCAAAAGTCCGAGTTTTGTTTCCCAAAATCGGACTTTTTTTTCTACTGATATTCTACTTATTTTTCGTAACAAAAAACGAGTAGAAAATGTTTGATTGACCGTTAATTGTTTTGCAGGATGCTAAGACTGTTTCTTTTAGCCCTCCATTGATTTCTGCTCTGTTGGTATTCTATAAATAAACTTGATTTTTCTCTAACCCGTAATTTTATTGTTATCTTTACATTGTTTTGTTAAAAAATCATTTGTAAATGAAAGTCATAGGGTATACATTGTTTGCATTAGTTATATTGCTAGCATTTTTGCTAATAATAGGTTTTGGTATTGCAGTATTTAGAGGTAGACGTGGCAATAATAAAGAGGAATAAGTGTTTAAGTGTTTGGTTTTTAATGGTTTAGGTTTTTGTTGTATTCATTTCCCACTTTCCTGTTGTGCTCTTAGTTTTGTTTTTATAGTTTTGGAATAAACCAGATTAGTACCTGTGGACTGGAGGGGATTTAAAATAGTTGTTTTATTACTCTTGTTGTGGACAGGGGCTGTTGCTCAATCTCTTGATAAGATCAATCATATCCGGAAACAGGCGGGTCTTGTTCCTTTGCAGTATAATCATGTACTAGCAGATGCTGCTTATAAGCATTGCCTGTATATGCAAGCCAGTAACTCATTAGTTCATGATGAGAGGACTTTTAAGAAGAATTTTTATGCTACCAGCCCTGCAGATCGCGCATTGCGCAGTGGTTATTGTAGCCGTTTTGTGGAGGAGGATGTGGCTTACAATGTATCTGGCTATGAGCAAGCTATTATGGGTTTGTTATCTGTTGTATACCACCGTTTTTCGCTTCTGAGTTTTGATTATGATGAAGCCGGTGTTGCACAAGATCCCCCATATTATGCTTTTTTGTTAGGTAATACCAAGATATGTGAGCTTTGCCGGGAATATAGTAATTTTACAGATTACATGGGCTCATATTACAAACAGGTATGTGCAGATGAAGAAGTAAAATTGCCTAGAGATAAATACGAGCTTGCCCTCAATCAAGTATATAAACGCAGTCAACATTTAGTTGTATATCCTTATCCCCAACAGACAGGCGTTGACCTCTATTCTGCAGAGGAAATACCCAATCCTGTACCTTCTTGTTATATATTAGGTTATCCAATCACAGTGCAGTTTAATCCATATTACCATCCTGATGTTCGATTATTGAGTTTTGATTTATATGATGAGACAGGTAGAAAAGTGCCAACAATATTTTTTAGCCCGCGTAATGACCCTAATCAAAAACTGAAGCCTTATCAATTTGCCCTGTTCCCCCGTCATATTTTGGAACAGGGTAAGACTTATAAGGCTACTATCAAATACCGTGATAGTTCTAGTGTTAAATCTTATACCTGGACATTTAGGACGCGAAGTTGGCAAGATCTTGTCATTTTGAAAGGTAAAAAAAAGGTTTTTCTCCGGCCAGGAAAATATGATTTGAAAGTAATGATAGTTCCTCAGTCGTGCAAGGATAGAAATTTTAACAGGGTCAAAGCTTCGTATACATTGGATAGTTTTAGTTTTGAGTATGAAAATTTGATCTTGTTACATGTCCTTATCGAAGGGAGGACAGGACAAAATGTTCAATTGAGCTTTGGCAATGGATATGAAC
>JALWNS010000465.1:1745-7761 GCA_027083655.1 Bacteroidales bacterium
TTTGTATAATTAAATTAGGGAAATTAGTAAGGTATGGGCAAGGAATGAAATATATTGTAACATTGATAATATTTCTATTCGCTTTTTATGTATTTAGGGCACAAGATGGATTGCAGTATTTCAATTCTATAAGGGAGAAGGTTGGTCTGATACCTCTAAGACAAGATCCAAGACTCGATAGGGCGATTTTATGGCATTGTAAATATATGTCATATACACATGAGCTTACACATAAAGAAAGTCCAGGAAACCAATTCTTTAGAGGTAAGACCCCAGATCAGAGGGCTGTGCAGGCAGGTATGAATTGTAGGTATGTAGCAGAGAATCTAACTTTTAACCAGGAAAATTCGAAAGATGCAATTGATGATTTGATATCTACTGTATATCACCGTTTTTCGTTGTTATCTCCTGAAATGGATATAGCAGGATTTGCTTCTTTTGACAATTATTATGGCTTGTTGCTTAGCAATAGCTATCTTGATTCTTTATGTAGGTCTTTTACAAATGATCCGGATCTTGTAAGCTTTATTTATGTTACTGTGTGTGATTTGTATCAAAAAAAAGTGCCTTTACTTGATTATGTAGAAGCTTTGGAGAAAGTACAAAAACAGAATGCCGATATTATAGTTTACCCTTATCCAGGTCAGCAGGACATACCTGTTTCTTTTTCGGAAGAAGAACCCAACCCTGTTCCTAAATGTTTTATTGTTGGTTATCCTATAACAGTGGAATTTAACCCATATTACCATCCTTTATTGCCAACAAGGGTATCTATAAAGCTTAGGGATAGTAAAGGGAAGATTGTACCAGGGCGTTTTTTGACAGCTTCTAATGATCCACACCACAAACTAACATTGTACCAGTATTCATTTATCCCCCGGAATGTACTATCTCCTGGAGAAAAATATTGGGTAGAGCTCAAGTATACCGAAGGCGGAGTGAAGAAGAAGAAACTTTGGTCTTTTACAACTGTGTCTTTCCCTGCAATCTTTGAGCTCAATGGCCAGAAGACTATTTACGTGCCTTCGCCTTCAGAATTTTATGTGATGGTTGAGCCTAGAAATTGCCGCGACACGGTATTTAATCATTTACAGGTTAAGTATTCGACTGATTATTTTAATGTCGAGTTTGTAGGATCTTTATTTTTAAGGATAAATATCAGGGGCCGGAAAGAACAGTTTGCCCAAATAGATTTGGAGAATGGTTATAGCTTGCGTATAATAATTCTTGGTGAGTAGTAACTTTTTTACCTTCCATGCGTCCAATTATTGGAAATAAAAACAAACTGGTATGAGAAAGTTTTTTCTATTGGTTATGGTTTTGTTTACCCCGCGCCTAATTTTTGCCCAGTTTTCAATAACGGGACAGGTAAAAGACGCGCAAATCCACAGTCCTATTCCTTATGCTACGGTAATAGTGTTAGATGACCGTGATAGTGCTATTACTATGGCAATGGCAGATGGACAGGGATTTTTTACCATACAAATGAAACAGGGGAAATACTCTATATTATTGCGTTATCTTGGCTATAAGGATGATACGCTTAGCCTTTACGTGGATAGCGACCGCCAGGTAGGTGTAATATACCTAGAACCTAGAGCAGAAGAATTAGAAGGTGTGACAGTCAAGGCAAGTAAAAGGAAAATAGATCTAGACCGCCAGGAGGTGATCATTACTAAAGAGATGAAGTCCAGGGCCCCTAATGTTAATGAATTGTTGAACCAGGTCAATGGTATCACTTACGACCGTTATAACAACCAATTATCGGTAGATGGCCACACAAATATTTTGATTCTGGTCAATGGGTTAAAAAAAGATTACAATTACATACAATCGCTCAATCCAGACCGTATCCTTAAGCTGCAAATCATCCGTGATCCAGGCGGCCGCTATGGTCTGGAAGGCTATTATGCAGTCATAAATATTGTGCTCAAAGACAACTACCAGGGAGTAGATACTTATGTCGTTGGGTCAGCGTTGTTTGACCCGGATGCTCCGGTTTCCCATGTTAACATACACCAGCACGATATTGCTAACCTGATTTACACCAAAGGCAAAGTGAATTTTTATATTAACCAGAGCTATTATAACAATCAATTTTGGATCGATAGCCTGATCGAAAAGCGTTTTTATGTTAATGGCTTTAGGCAGGTTAAACAAGGAATCGATAATCCGGTCTATTACCACGGACAGATGCATAATATAACCACAGGTATTGATTATCAAATAAACCCATTGAATGTTGTGAGCCTGGAGCTAAAGTCCACAATGGTACCTTTCGATCCTTCGGCAGAAAATAGTACTAGTTATGTTCAAAATTTCTGGGATTCAGTGCTGGTAGCCGATTATGTCGAGACGGCTATTAATAGGAATGGATCTTGGTATTACGGAGGAACTGTGTTTTACAAAGGCAGCTTTTCTAAATTGGACATAGAATCAGACCTTAATTTGGGCAGGGACCTGTCCCATAGCCAGACACAGCTTTTGCAGGATGGTAATTATCTGGTTGATAATGAGGTGGACAACCAGACGGATGCTTTGGAGTTTAATGCCGAGGGTACCTATTACATGGGCAATCTGTCGTTGAACGCAGGTCTTGGATATATTACACGTAGCCTCACTTACCAGACTATTAACCATAGCGGGCAATTATCCGGAGAGGAGGCAACAGGGCAGAGCCAGGATGTGCGCCTGCGTTCTTATGGTTATATTTCATGGAAAATGAACAACACGGTTTCTTTGAAAGTTGGTTCTGCAGTGGAAAGGTACTTATATTCTGGCCCAGAGGGAGATTACCGCCAGTGGATAACCCAACCATTTGTGAATTTTCAGCTTAGAATGTTGAATGATCTGCTTGTGCTGACTGCCAAATACCGTGCAAATACGACTTATCCCACAGCACAGCAGTTAAATCCGGCAGTCGTTGTGCTAGATAGTGGTATAGCACAGATGGGTAATCCGTCCCTTCATCCGTATGTGATTAATAATTTGTCTGTTAATATGCAGATTATGAAAGGTTTGCTAACCGTTGAACCGTATTATAGTTTCTCGAACAATTATATTGCCCTGATAGGCAGGTCACGGGATGATATGCCTTATAATGTTGTTTATTCATACGAGAACGTGGGCAAGTATATAAACAGGGGGCTGCGTGTGAACTTTATTGTGCCATTTAGCAAGTCGGTTATCTGGAAAAATGACATGGATTTTTACTGGTCTGATATTCAATATGACACAGAGGAGACAAATGTGCATGATTGGACAGGATCATCGCAGTTGATTTATTACAATCCCAAGGTGCTAACTGCAGGATTACTGTATCAAAATTATCTCTCCAAGCGAATAACTGCGCAGGGTTATCGATCCAATGGTAATGATTTTATTGGAATGTTTGCCCAGAAAGGCTTTTTTGACCAGAAATTGACCCTGACATTGTTTTATATCTTTCCGTTACATCCAGACGGTAAATGGATAAATTATACATTGGAGAATTATACCCAAACCCCAGTTTTTGAACAATACCAGCGTATAGACCTAAGCCTGTTAAAAAATATTTTTAACGTTGAGTTAGAGTACAGGTTTAGCCGTGGAAAAGTGATGAAGATAAAGAAACCCGAACAGCAATTGCAACGTACGAAGCTTAAGTCAATCCTTTAGCTTTCTCATAAATCCTTAAAGGGCTGTCTATGATAGGCAGCCCTATTTTTTGCTGTGAAATTAAGCTAAATTTTATCTTTTGTTGCTCGAAAAGTTTATATTTGTTAGTTAGATTAATCAAGAATAAAGTTTTTCAATTAATTCTTTGAATTTAAAAATATTACAAGATATGGGTGTTTTAGAAAGAGTATTAAAAGCAGTTTTTGGCGATAAACACCAGAAAGATATTCAAAAATTATTGCCATTAGTAGCTCAGATAAACGAAGAGTACGAAAAGCTCAGTGGTTTATCAAATGATGAACTGAGACAAAAGACCTGGCAGTTACGTCAGCTAATAAAAGACCGTACCAAAGATTTAGAGGCACAGATCGATGAACTAAAACAGAGGGCAGAGGATGATGATACACCACTGGAAGAGAAGGAGCGTCTTTACAAGGAAATAGAGAAGTTGGAGAAAAAGGTTGATAATATCATAGAGGATACCCTCAATGAGATATTGCCCATAGCCTTTGCTCTTGTAAAAGAGACCGCCCGCCGTTTCAAGGAAAATGATGAGCTTGTAGTTACTGCTACTGACTTTGACCGTCAGTTAGCTGCAGAAAAGGATTATGTGCGTATTGAGGGTGACAAGGCTATTTACAAAAATGAGTGGATGGCAGGCGGCCACTTGATTAAATGGGATATGGTGCATTTTGATGTACAGCTAATGGGTGGTATTGTCCTGCATCAAGGCAAGATCGCAGAGATGGCTACGGGTGAAGGTAAAACACTGGTGGCTACATTGCCATTGTTCCTCAATGCCTTGCCAGGCCGCGGTGTTCATCTGGTCACTGTTAATGATTATCTAGCCAAGCGTGACCAGGAATGGATGGGACCACTTTATGAGTTCCATGGCCTGAGTGTGGATTGCATTGACAAGCATGAGCCACATAGTGAAGGCCGCCGTAAAGCTTACCAGGCAGACATCACTTATGGTACAAATAATGAGTTTGGTTTTGATTACCTGCGTGATAACATGGTTATTGATCCAGAGGAGATGGTGCAGCGCGGTCATAATTATGCTATTATTGACGAGGTGGACTCTGTGTTGATAGACGAGGCGCGTACACCGCTTATTATTTCTGGGCCTGTGGGTAAGAGCCGTGACCAGGAACTTTACCGCGAGCTCAAGCCTAAAGTTGTAAAATTATACGAGGCTCAAAAACGCCTTGTTACACAGTTGCTTGCCAAGGCAAAGCAGCTATACAAAGAGGAGAAATTTGACGAGGCAGGTCTTTTGCTTCTGAGAGCTTATAAGGGTCTGCCAAAAAACCGTGCTCTGATTAAGTTCCTGAGCGAGAAAGGCGTTAAGGCTTTGCTCCAGAAGACAGAGAATTTCTATTTGCAGGAGAATGCACGCCGTATGCCTGAGGTGACAGAGGAGCTATACTTTGTCATTGATGAGAAGATGAATAGCGTGGAGCTTACAGACAAAGGTATTCAGCTCATAACAGAGGCGTCGGAAGATCCTAATCTGTTCGTTTTGCCGGATTTAGGAAGCGAGATAGCAAGGATCGAAAATGATCCGGAGCTTAGCCAGAAGAAAAAGCAGGAGCTCAAGGAAAAATTAATGCAGGAGTTTGCAGAGAAATCAGAAAAACTGCATGTCATCCACAACTTGCTCAAGGCATACGCTATGTTTGAGCGTGATGTGGATTATGTGGTCATGGATGGCCAGGTCAAGATTGTTGATGAGCACACGGGGCGTATTCTTGAAGGACGCCGTTATTCCGAAGGTCTGCACCAGGCTATTGAGGCTAAAGAGAACGTCAAAATAGAGGCTACCACACAGACTTATGCTACAGTTACTTTGCAGAACTATTTCCGTATGTACAAGAAGCTGGCCGGTATGACTGGTACAGCTGAGACCGAAGCTCAGGAATTCTGGGATATATACAAGCTTGAGGTTGTTGTCATTCCGACTAATAAGCCTGTTATCCGGGAAGACAAAGATGACCTTATATTCCGTACAAAGAGAGAAAAATACAAGGCTATAATCGAGGAAGTCGAGCGTTTGGTTAAGCAAGGTAGGGCAGTACTTGTAGGTACAACATCAGTGGAGGTAAGTGAACAGCTGAGCCGTATGCTCAAGCGCCGGGGCATAAAGCACCAGGTCTTGAATGCTAAGCACCATGCACGTGAAGCAGAGATAGTAGCCAAGGCAGGACAGCCAGGTGCCGTGACAATTGCTACAAACATGGCTGGCCGTGGTACAGATATCAAGCTACATCCTAAAGTTAGGGAAGCTGGAGGTCTAGCTATTATTGGTAGTGAGAGGCATGAGAGCCGCCGTATTGACCGCCAGCTTCGCGGTCGTGCA
>JALWNS010000465.1:7771-10031 GCA_027083655.1 Bacteroidales bacterium
TGCAGGACGCCAAGGGGACCCAGGTAGCTCACAGTTTTTCGTGTCCCTCGAAGATGATCTTTTACGTCTTTTCGGGTCAGAACGAATAGCACGAGTTATGGATATGCTTAACCTCAAGGAAGGTGAGGTTATCCAGCACTCTATGATTACTAGCTCAATAGAGAGGGCGCAGAAAAAGGTGGAAGAAAATAACTATGGTATACGTAAGCGTTTGCTAGAGTATGATGATGTGATGAATGTCCAGCGTGAGATAATTTATAAACGCCGACGACATGCAGTTTTTGGCGAGCGGCTGGATGTTGAGATTTCCAAGATGATTCATGAACTTGTTGAATTTACGGTTGAGTTTTTCCAGAACAATGCAGATTATGAAGGCTTTAAATATGAGATGTACCGTCTGTTCCAGGTAGAGCCCAATGTTTCAGAAGAAGAATTCCTAAAGCTTGATGCCAAAGAAATTACAGAGAGATTATACAAGGAGGTTATTGACCGCTTCCAGCGTAAGATGGATGCTATACGTGAGAAGGTATGGCCCTTTATAAAAGATTTGTATGAGAAGGAAGCCCACCAATATAAATATATCGTAGTGCCTGTCAGTGACGGAAGGCGGATTTTTAACATCAGGACAAACCTGGAGCAAGCATACAAGACCGAAGGCCGCCAATTGGTCAAAGATATTGAGAAAACAGTGATGCTTGTTGCTATTGATGAAGCATGGAAAGAGCACTTGCGTGAGCTTGACGCTTTGAAAGAAGCAGTCCATACAGCCTCTTATGAGCAAAAAGATCCTTTAGTTATATATAAGATTGAAGCTTACGAGCTCTTCAAGCAAATGCTTGAGAAAAGCAACCGTGAGGTTGTTTCCACGCTACTGCGTGCAGAGCTCTATGAACCAAAGACACAGCAGGCGAGGTCACCACAGCGCGGCAGGTTTAATTTCCAGCAGCTTAACTTCAAAAAGGATGATGCACAGAAAGCAGGGCAACAGAATGAGACTAAAAAAGGTGGTGGTACTGTTGTAAAGAAAAAGAAAATAGGACGTAATGATCCATGTCCATGCGGTAGTGGTAAGAAATACAAGCATTGCCATGGCCGCTTTGAAAACTCCGAATTCTAACGGAAAATAGCCGTGAGCCAAGGCTCACGGCTATTTTTAACTCTCTGACGTAAACAACATGGTTTTGCTAGCACGGCATAGGTTCACGGTAAATATGAAAAATTGCTTATAGCCAGATGATTAGTATTGTCTACTGAAAAAAGTCTAAAATTTGACCTGCAAGGAGCCTTCGGCACGTTTGCCGCAGGCATGCGGTTTGTTATTTTTACATTTCAAAATTGATATAACCAATTAGATTATGGAGTATTTCACATTTGATCAGTTAAAACAGCTATTGGAAGAGAAATACCTGCAGTATAACACACCAGATTTTATACAGACAGACCCGATACAGGTGCCCCATCTTTTCACACGCAAAGAAGACATAGAAATAGCAGGTTTTCTTGCAGCCACTATTGCCTGGGGTAACCGCAAAATGATTATACGTAATGCTTTGCGGATGATGGCATTAATGGAAAATGAGCCATATAGGTTCCTGGTGGAAGCCACGGAAGAGGATATCCAGGCTATTGATAATTTTGTGCACCGTACATTTAATGTTGAGGATCTGCGTTATTTCTTGCGTAGCCTGCAGAATATTTACCGTAATCATGGTGGTCTGGAGCAAGTCTTTGTGCAGGGTTACAGCCAGGATAGAACTATCCGTTCGGCGATTATTCATTTCCGCCGTGTTTTTTTCTCCCTCCCAGATTACCCACAGCGCACGGAGAAGCATGTGTCATGCGTAAGCCGAGGCTCGGCTGCAAAAAGAATAAACATGTTTCTGATGTGGATGGTCAGGCGTGATGGCCGTGGTGTGCATTTTGGCTTGTGGAGGGATCTTTCACCTGCAGATTTGATGCTTCCTCTAGATGTGCATACAGGTAATTCGGCACGTGCCCTGGGATTGCTACGGCGCAAACAGAATGACTGGAAAGCCGTGGAGGAGGTTACCGCAAATCTGAGGCTTTTTGACCCCGGAGATCCGGTAAAATATGATTTTGCACTCTTTGGATTAGATCTGGAGGATAAAAAGATATGAGAAAATAAGTTGGTGATTTTCCAAGAAAAAGATTAATTTTACTATTTAACATAAAAATATACAAGAATGAAAAAGTTGTTTTTATTTTCTTTTACTTTATATTTGTTAGTAGTGTCTGTAGG
>JALWNS010000466.1 GCA_027083655.1 Bacteroidales bacterium
TCTCAATATTGTGGATGATAGTACCAACAGGCATATTTTTAAGCTTCATAGCGTTACCTGGTTTAACGTCTGTTTTAGCACCAGAGATGACTTTATCTCCTGCTTGCAAACGTTGCGGAGCCAATATATATGCTTCTTCACCGTCCTTATATTCAATTAAAGCTATATATGCTGTACGATTAGGGTCATATTCGATTCTAACCACTGTAGCTTCCATATCAAATTTATTACGTTTCCAATCTATTATACGGTAGCGTTGTTTATGACCACCCCCTCGATGCCAAGATGTAATTCTACCAGTATTATTTCTACCACCTGTTTTTTTCTTACCTTCAGTAAGTTTCTTTTCAGGCTTACCCTTCCATAATTCAGAACGGTCAGTTATTACCAACTGACGTTGTGAAGGAGTTATAGGATTAAATTTTTTCAATGCCATTTTCTTTTACCTTTTTTATGTCCTCTTTTTTAGGATGTTTTCCCTTATCGGTGGAAACCGCCATATTTTTCTATAAATTAACTAAGTCCCCGCATCTGTATCAATTGTGTGCCCTTCTTCCAGCGTAATTATTGCTTTTTTAATGTCATTACGCTTACCAAGAACCCCTCGAAAACGCTTTGTTTTTCCTTTTGTTATCAAAGTATTTACGTTTTTTACTTTTACTTTAAATAATGCTTCTACAGCCCTTTTTATTTCAGGCTTAGTTGCATCATTAGCAACACGAAAAGTAACCTGACCATGCTCTGACCCTAGAGTAGATTTTTCTGTTATTACAGGTTCACGAATTATCTCGTAATCCCTTTCTATTGCTACTACTTCTTTTTTCTTAGCCATTTTTATATTCCTTTATATTTTCTTTATGCTGCTTTCTTAGCCGAAACTAAACGATCAGTAATTTTCTCAACAGCTTCTTTTGTGACCACCAAAATATCACGACGTAAAATATCATAAACATTGATACCCTGAACTGGTAAAACATCAATACGAGGTATATTGTTAGTTGCACGAGCAAAATTTGCATCGACATCATCACCACATATTATCAAAGCAGAGTCCAATCCCATTTTATTTAGAGCTTCAGCCATCGGCTTTGTTTTATGAGTTTTAGATTTTGCTTCATCAAGGACTATAAGTTTACCATCTGCTGCTTTTGCAGAAAGAGCACATTTTAATGCATGTTGGCGCAGCTTCTTAGGAACATCTATATTATGAGTCCTTACAACTGGTCCAAAAATTGTTGCCCCACCTCTATCTTGAGGCCTACGAATTGAACCAGCCCTTGCACGTCCTGTACCTTTTTGTGACCAAGGTTTTTTACCTGTTCCTGATATCTCAGATATACCTTTTGTCTTATGACAACCACTGCGACGTTTTGCCAATTGATAATTTACAACACGATGCAGAATATCTGTTCTTACTTCCACTCCAAAAACAGAATCATCCAAATCGATTTTGTCGACTTCTTTATTCTGTATATTTTTAACTGCAATTTTCACGGTTCTAATCCTTTATATTTGCTTTATTCTTTTGTTTGTTCAGCTTCTACTTCTTCGGTTTTGCTTTCCTCTAATTTTTCAGTCTTCTCAACTGATCTAATACCTGCAGGAAGAGGGATATTATCAGGAGCTTTTCTTTTAACTGCGTCTGTTACATACACCCAACTAGAATTACAGCCAGGAACAGCGCCTTTTACTAAAATTAAGTTTTCTTCTTCATCAATGGCAACCACTTCAAGATTTTGTGTAGTAACACGCTCGTTACCCATTTGTCCTGCCATTTTTTTGCCTTTAAAAACCTTACCTGGGTCTTGACATTGACCAGTTGAACCATGTGCACGGTGAGATACAGATACACCGTGAGATGCACGCATACCACCAAAATTATGCCTTTTCATAGCTCCTTGAAAACCTTTACCTTTTGATGTTCCGCATATATCAACTTTCTGGCCTGGAACAAAATGTGCTGCGCTTAACTCAGCACTAATTTCAAGCAAGTTTTCAGTAGATACTCTAAATTCAGCAACTTTTTTCTTAGGCTCAATTTTTGCATTTGCAAAAGTTGTACGTTGAGCCTTGGCAACACGATTAATTTTAGCCTTACCAGCACCTAACTGAACTGCTGTATAACCATCTTTTTCTTTTGTACGCACAGATACAACCTGACAATTATCAAGCCTTAAAACTGTTACCGGTACATGATGTCCGTCTTCATTAAAGACGCGTGTCATGCCTTCTTTACGTGCAATAACTCCGGTTCGCATCTTACATTCTCCCATTCTTCTTTATATCTACCAAATCTCAAACCGCTCATTTATGCAG
>JALWNS010000467.1 GCA_027083655.1 Bacteroidales bacterium
GGTGATAATTATCTCAGGGTTGGTCGCCGTTCTTATGAAATGGACAAAGATTATAAGGTTTATCCTTTCTCAGATACAGGTAATTTTCAGGCAAAAGAAGTGGTCTTTGTCGGCTATGGACTTGACATTAACGAAGGCGACTCTGTGCGGTGGAATGACTATGCTGGCACAGATGTAAAAGGGAAATGGGTTGTTATCCTGCGCGATGCCCCATTAGATCCACCTGTTAGCAAAAAGGTGCTAAAAAATTACACCTCTGACCGTAAAAAAGTTGCAATTGCGAAAGAACATGGAGCAGCAGGTGTTATTTTCGTCAATCCCGCACACAATGCCGATAACTTGATCTATTACTCTATCCCGCGTGTGCTTGCCAAGGAGGATATACCTGTTATACAGGTTAAGCGCGCAGTAGCAAAGAAGATACTGGGACGGAGCATGGATAAATTAGAGCATGAATTACGCGAAAAGGGTAGCTTTACGTTTGTGGCTAAGCGTCCATTGTCCCTGTCAGTGCATTACCAGGTTGTCAAATGCAAGACGCAGAATGTTGCTGCTTTGCTTAAGAGTGATGATCCCAGCTTGGGCGGTAGGTATATTATCATAGGTGCACATTATGACCATCTTGGCATGGGAGGGTATGAATCTGGCTCACGCATGCCTGATACAGTGGCTGTGCACAATGGAGCAGATGATAATGGTTCGGGTACAGCAGGCGTGATGGAGCTTATGGAATACTTAGCTTCTGTGCGTGATAGCCTGGGACGTAGTATTATTTTTGTCAATTTTGGTGCAGAAGAAGAGGGACTGCTCGGGTCAAAGTATTTTGCCAACCATTTGCCAGTGCCAAAGGATAGCATTGACCTGATGATAAACATGGACATGATTGGTAAGTATAAGAAAGATGCTAACTTTATGGGTATTAGCTCTGCACGTGAGCTCAAAGAGATTTTTAGCCAGGTTAAATATGATACTACAGACTTGAGAGTCAAGACCTTTGACCGCGTTTTTGGTGGATCAGATCATGCTTCTTTCATAGAGGTAGGAATACCTGCTATCTTTGTGTATGCAAGCACAGGTGAGGGATATCATACTCCGGTGGATGATCCACAGTTTGTAAATTACGAGGGGGAGGCCAGGATCCTCAAATTCATTGCGCAGCTTACCATTAGGGCTTCACAGTATCCAGGTCCGTTCCACTTTGTCAAGCAGAAAGAAGAAGCGCAGAAGGGACGCTATGGTGGTATGAAAGTACATCTGGGTATCCGTCCTGCCTTTGGTTATAGTGGAAAAGGTCTGAAAGTAGATGCTGTTGTCGCCGGTGGTGTAGCAGAAAAGGCTGGTATTAAAGACGGTGATGTTATAATCAAGATAGGGGATAGGAAGGTTAATAATATCTACGATTACATGGGTGCTTTGTCTAAAGTCAATCCGGATGATAAAGTACAGATAACAGTCTTGCGTGATAAGAAAGAAATAGTGCTTGATGTGCAATTCTAACCAGCGCTTTGTCCAGCAAATAGAAAAAAGACAGGCCACTCCGTCTGAAATATTTTTAGCGGCGTGGCCTGTCTTTGTTAAAGAAAGAGGATAGTAAGCGCTTTATTCCCACTGTGTTATTAGCCTATGCGCAGCAGGGAAACAAATGTAAATTAACAAGCCTGTTGAGATGATTGGTGCAGGTAAGAACATTGAAAATCTATGTACTTCCATGATGTTAGTAATAGCCAGGGTATAACCGGAAATTATTGAAAGCACTGCTGCCATTATACCCAGAGGTATTGCACCCTCTTTGCGTTTTAAGACAAATAAGCTAAAAATTAACCACAAGGTAGCAGATCCCCATTCTAGACCGAATGATGTGGCAAACATGCCCTTTAGAAATTCATTGGTTGTAGTTTGATACTTGGAAATAATAGCTACACCATTCATATAATTCAGAACGTAAGCCATGCCTGCAAACAAAAGAAGAATAATAACTTTCTTGTTAACCTTTCCGATGAGCATGATGCCAATCCACAGAACGAATGCTATAATAAAAACAGGCATTGTCTCTGCTGGCAAATCTATACTTTTAGCAGGAATTGTGGGAAAGAAACCGGCCAGTATCTGTAAGGCTGCAGCCAATTTACCATAAAAGTAAGCCCAATCCTGCTTTTTTATAAACCCATAAAGAACAGCTGCCCATATACCACTAGCTCCTATGCCTAGCCACCCAAGCATTGAATATGTAATCTTCACGGCTATTGCTTCGTCCGGCCGTGGAGGATTAGAGATAACTTTTCCATGAACAACGCTCATGAAGCTATCTGACAAA
>JALWNS010000468.1 GCA_027083655.1 Bacteroidales bacterium
CGATAATAGCTCCTGTCATCATGCCCGATTTTCTAGAAAGTAAGAAAGTCACAACTTCGGCAACTTCGTCTGGCTTTATTATTCTCCCGAAAGGTTGGTCTTTTTCAACTTCATCCAGCCAATCGTCATCAGCATTATGGTATTTTTTTTGAATTTGATCCTCGCCTGGTGTATCTGTCCAGCCAAGATTTAAGCCATTAACTCTTATTTTATTTCTCATTAGTGCAAAAGCAGTATTCTTTGTTAAAGTCACTAGAGCACCTTTAGATGCACTGTATGCGGCAAGAAAAGGCTGCCCTCCATGGCTAGACATACTTATAATGTTTAGTATTGTTCCAGAGATTTTGTTTGCTATCATGATTCTAGCGACGCTTTGCATTAGAAAAAACGGTGCTCTTGTGTTTATAGCAAATATTCGATCGTATAATTCAGGTGTTGTCTCAAGCAAACTGCCCCTGTCAGTAATACCAGCACTATTGACTAATATATCTACTCTGTTAAATTTATTATTAGCAACGTTTACTATTTTTCTGCAATCATTGAGCTTAGCTAAATCCGATTGTACATAAATTGTTTTACATCCCATTTCATTAAATTCTTTGGATAATCTATCGCCATTCGACTTGTTTCTTCCACAGATTACCAACCCCATCAGACCTTCTTTTATTAATTTACGTGCAATGCTTTCACCTAAACCTTGTGTACTACCAGTTACAATAGCTATTTTGTTATGCATATTTTGACCGTTCTCGGTTTCAATAGTTAAAAATTTGTTGATATTATAAAATCCCCCACTTTCTAAAACTGAGAAGCGGAGTTACTGATTTATGTTTAATAGCCACAAAAATTGATTTCCAGAGGAATTTGGGTGTAAGGTAATATCTCTTGTAAGCTTTTCTTCTTATGTTCTGTATTTCCTCAATACTTAGACTCTCGTTTCGTGTAACTGATTCAGCAAGGTGATATTTAGAAAAATCACCGTTGCCTATCCATCCATTTCTTTTAGCAGATTCTCCGAAGGGAGTATTAGGGTACGGTACAGCACAGTAAAATTGCGCGAAGTCTATTTTGCTGTTTTTTGCGAAATCTATGGTTTCATATGCCGACTGTTTAGTTTCACCAGGCAACCCAAAAACAAAATGTCCTGTTGTTCTGATACCGACCTTTTTTGCCATTTCTATGGCTTTCTCAATCTGCTTTGTCTTAATACCTTTATGAACCTGATCAAGTACGTGTTGATTAACGGATTCTATCCCTAAGCTGAGACCTTTACATCCGGCTTTTTTCATTTTTTCTAGTAGAGCAGTATTTAAGTTATCAACACGCGACCTAGCAAACCATGTGATTTTTAGATCATTTTTGATGATGGCATCGGCAACTTCTTCGGCGAAACCTTGATCCAAGGTATACTCTTCTGCCCAAAAAATAAATACTTTAATGCCATATCTTTCCACACATTCCTTGATTTCCGCAATAATTGACTCAACTTTACGTTTTCGAAATTTATTTCCATAATAGTTGGGAGCATTACAATATGTACACTTGTAGGTACATCCGCGGGCAATATTGATATGTGTAAATTTCTCATTGTGTGATACATGTCTATATGCTTCATTATTTAGCAGATCTCTTGCCGGAAATGGTAAATCATTAATATCATTGTTAAGAAAATTTTGAGGAGGATTAATGATAATTCGACCGCTATTCCTATAAACTAGGCCTATATTACCATTCAACGCCCTGTTACTGTCTAAGGAACTCACCAGATTATTAACAACCCACTCCGGCTCACCCATTACTGCAAAATCAACGTCTTTATATTCTTCTAGCATTTTATCTCTTAATAAAGTGGGATACATACCGATAGCAACAACTTTAATATCCGAGTCAAAATGTTTTATGGTAGTAGCCGTTTTCATATCTCCCTTGATAGAAGGGAAACCAGTATTTATTATAACTAGTGACGGCAAAAATTCAGCAACCAGGTTTACTAGTTCGTCCACGTTCATACTCTCCGCTTGGCAATCAATCAGTTTGATTTGATGGCCTTCTTGTCTTAAAAATGCAGCTGTATATGCAAGCGAAAGCGGCATCCACAAAGAGCCCCATGATGACGTGGCCTGCATACAACGCCCTTCTCTTATGTAATTTTGATTATTATATCTTGGGGGATTCAATAAAAGAATTTTCAAAGTAATCCACCTCTGGTTTGTCTATTAGTCGTATTAACTGCTTTATTATTACTATATTTGATTCTGATGTATTAAAGGGTTTTATAATGTTATAAGTTAATAAAATTACAT
>JALWNS010000469.1 GCA_027083655.1 Bacteroidales bacterium
CCTACTTCTGTAGAAGCAGTCATCTCTGGCTTGAGATTGAGTGGAGGCAGAGAAGTTGTGTAAGAGAAAGTTGTAACACCATTATATGGCTGGTCTGATACATATACACCATTCAGCTGGTAAGGTCCTGTATCATTACCTACTACAGCGTAGCTTGCACGAACTTTAGCAAATGAAAGCAGGTCTGATTTGATACCAATTGCATCTGTCAGGATAACACTACCACCGAATGAGTAATAGAGGTAGCTCCAGTTTTCAGGTGGAAGTGTACTAGACCAGTCATTACGTATAGAAGCATTCAAATACAACCAGTTCTTATATGAAACATTACCCTGGAAGAACACACTGTTTGTTTTTACCCAAGAATCATACTGAGATGTTGCAGGATTACCCTTAACATTACCAATTGTAAAGAAATCAGGTACTGTCAACTCATTAGCCCGAAGCGACATGAAGTGGTACTCGTCTGAACGGTAGTTAGCACCGAGTATACCATCAAAACTCAAAGTACCAGGAATAATGTCAAAGTTCATGTTAAAGAAAGCATCTACATTCAATTCGTCGAATGTACGTACACTCTGCCAGAAACCACCTCCTGTAGAATTATTAGGACCACCGGCAATACCTGCTTCCTGAGAAAGACTACCCCACACGTGTTTACGTACTTCTGAGTAGTAATCATTACCTACACGGAACATGAAATTCAACCACTTGAAAATATCATAGTTAACAACAATATTACCAAATACACGATTACGTGTACGGGATGTTGTATTTACATTAACTGTATAGTATGGGTTGTTGTGATAGCTATGGTTCCAGTTATAAGGATATCCAAGAGGGTCAAGCTCCATCCAGTGGTCACGCAGTGAGTTCATATTAACCTGGCGGCCAAACCAAGAACCAATAGACTGCATTACGTTATTTTCGTCATAACCACCACCTGGGAGGTTGTTACTGTGGTTGTTAACATAGTTTACATTAGCTTCTGCAGAAAGTTTCTTGCTAAGCTGAATCTTACCATTCAAGAATACAGAGTTCTTAGTAAGGTCTGTATTAGGAATAGCACCCTTGATAGTCTGGTTAGATACACTCAAACGTGCACTAGCCTTATCACCGCCACCAGTAATCTCGATAGAGTTGTCAAAAGTCAAACCTGTCTGGAAGAAGTCCTGAACGTTTGTAGGCTGTGAAACCCATGGTGTTGGCTGATAGCCAATGAAATTACCATTATTATCATACAGGACAGGAGAATCAAACTGAGGTATTTCCAGACCAATATCAAGACGTGGACCCCAACTTTCGTCCATACCGTCCATAACACCATTCCAGTTACCATCATAATATGAGAAACCAGTGATACCAAATACACCACCGGTAACATATGTCTGGTAATCCATCATTCCTGGGATACTGTCATAACCAAAAGTAGTACCATAGTTAGCTAACAACCAATTTGACATACCTTGTTTGTAATAATATTCACTACCAAAGTATCCCTGTCCGTATTTGTTCTGGTAATAAGGAAGGATATATACGTTATCAAATGTTACACCTGTAGAAATCTTAAGACCAAGACCTTTCTTCTGTGCTTTCTTTGTAGTAATGAGGATAACGCCGTTAGCACCGCGGCTACCATATAGAGCAGTAGCGTTAGCACCTTTCAGAACAGAGATTGAAGCGATGTCATCTGGGTTAAGGTCCATGATTGCATTACCGAAGTCAACACCACCCCACTGGGAACCACCATAAGTAGCGTTATTAATTGGGGTACCGTCAACTACGAACAAAGGCATGTTGTTACCAAATGAACGGTAACCACGGATAACGATATTAGCAGAAGAACCAATAGCACCTGAAGATTGTGTGATCTGTACACCTGCAACTTTACCAGAGAGAGCTGTCAACACATTGGTTGTCTTAACCTGAGAAACATCATCTCCACTGACCTCCTGTACTGCATAGTCCAAAGCTTTTTTCTCGCGTGTAATACCCAGAGCTGTTACTACAACTTCTTCCAATCCAATAGCCTCTTCATGTAATTGTACATTAATTACATCACCTGTGATAGGCACTTCTACAGTCTTATAACCTACAAAGCTAAATACAAGAGTTTTAGCATCAGCAGGCACCTGAAGAGTATACTTACCATTTACATCGGTAATTGTACCGATATTAGTACCTTTTACTACTACAGATACGCCAGGCAACGCACTACCGTCTGTTGCACTGGTAACTGTACCTGTAATAGTCCTTTGAGCAAATGCTTGCATTCCAAGGAAACCAAGGAATGC
>JALWNS010000470.1 GCA_027083655.1 Bacteroidales bacterium
TTTCCTAAGCATTTGATTTTGATTTGTTATAAAAAAAATTATCTTTGCAACATTTGAAAAGTAGTGTTAAAATGTTTAAACCATTGTTGCGATGAAATTTGCTGAGTATAAGAAGCTGAGCTTACCTGAGGTTAACAAAGATGTATTGAAGTTTTGGAAGGACAATGATACCTTCCGTAAGAGCCTGAAGCTTAGAGAGAATAATGAGCCGTTTGTTTTCTATGAAGGGCCTCCCTCTGCTAATGGCCGTCCTGGAATTCATCATGTGCTCTCCCGTACGATAAAAGACTTGTTCTGCCGTTACAAGACAATGCAAGGTTATTATGTAGAGCGTAAGGCAGGATGGGATACCCATGGCCTTCCTGTAGAGCTCCAGGTAGAGAAAAAGCTTGGTATTAACAAATATGAGATTGGCAGCAAAATTTCAGTCGAAGAATATAACCGTCATTGCAAGCATGATGTAATGCAATATACAGATGTATGGGAAGATCTCACAGAGCTCATGGGCTACTGGGTAGATCTGGATGACCCATACATCACTTATGATCCAAAGTATATCGAGTCCCTTTGGTGGGCTCTTAAGGAATTGTACAAACGTGGTTTGCTTTACAAGGGCTACACAATTCAGCCTTTCTCTCCGGCTGCAGGAACAGCATTGAGTTCTCATGAGCTTAATTTGCCAGGCTGCTACCGTGATATTAAGGACGTCACAGGTGTGGCAATGTTCAAGGTAAAGCGTGACCAGAAGAGCGAATTCTTGTTCCGTGACGTTGACACTGATCTTTATATTCTGGCATGGACCACAACGCCTTGGACACTTTTGTCCAACACAGCACTGGCAGTAGGAGAGAAGATTGTTTACCAGAAAATACGCACCTTTAATCCATATACAGGTGAGCCTGTAACTGTTATCCTGGCCAAGGACCTGGCGCCAAATTATTTCAAGCCAGAGGGATCCGGGGCAGAGATGACATACAAACCCGGGGATAAAGTCCTACCTTGGAGTGTGCTTGGTGAATACACAGGCAAGGAGCTGGCAGGTGTCAGCTATGAACAGCTGTTCCCATACAAGCAACCCGAAGAAGGCGATGCTTTCCGCGTTATTGTGGGAGATTTTGTTTCAACAGAAGAAGGTACTGGTATTGTTCACATAGCACCAAGCTTTGGCGCAGATGACATGCGTGTGGCAAAGCAGAATGGTATAGGAGCTTTGACATTGGTTAGTGAGCGTGGTAAGTTTGTTGATGGCGTTGGTGAGTTTAGTGGCCGTTTTGTCCGTCCAGAGTATGAGCAGGGTTATGACCGTGAGATGAAGGAGATAGAAGAGAAATATGCCAAGGGTGAGATCAACCAGCGCCAGTATGAGAAGGAGAAAGACAGGATCGCAGACAAATACAATGTTAACATTGACATTGTTGTTAAGCTCAAGAAAGAAGGTAAACTATTCAAGAGCGAGAAATATACACACTCATATCCACACTGTTGGCGAACAGACAAGCCAATACTTTATTATCCGATAGAAGCATGGTTTATCCGCACTACTGACAAGAAGGAGCGCATGATCGCGCTGAACCAGACCATTAACTGGCAGCCTCCTTACACTGGCCAGGGCCGTTTCGGCGAATGGCTAAAGAATATGGTGGACTGGAACCTATCGCGTACTCGTTATTGGGGTACACCTTTGCCAGTGTGGGTAACAGAAGATGGCAAGGAAGTCAAAGTCATTGGTTCGTACGAGGAGCTGATTGGCGAGATTGAGAAAGCAGTAGAGGCAGGTGTGATGAAGGAGAATCCGTTTAAGGATTTTGTACCTGGTGATATGAGCAAGGAGAACTATGAGAAGATTGATGTTCACCGTCCTTATGTTGACCGTATTGTGCTTGTATCGGATAGCGGCAAGCCAATGAAGAGGGAGGAATTCCTCATTGATGTGTGGTTTGATTCAGGAGCTATGCCATTTGCCCAGCAGCATTATCCATTCGAGAACCAGGAGAAATTCAAGCGTTATTTCCCTGCTGACTTTATTGCCGAAGGTGTGGACCAGACACGTGGTTGGTTCTATACATTGCATGCCCTGGCAACAATGCTTTTTGATAGTGTGGCATACAAGAATGTTGTGTCTAATGGTCTGGTGCTTGATGCTAATGGCGAGAAGATGTCCAAGCGCAAGGGCAATGTGGTTGACCCGTTTGAGGCTATGGACAAGTATGGAGCAGATGCTATCCGCTGGTATATGATGACTGTCTCGCCGCCATGGGAGAACCTCAAGTTTGACCTCAAGGGTGTGGAGGAAGTTATCCGCAAATTCTTTGGCACACTGTACAATACTTATAATTTCTTTGCTCTCTATGCAAATATTGATGGCTTCAAATATGCAGAGGACGATATTCCTTACCAGGAGCGTCCGGAGTTTGACCGCTGGATTTTCTCATTGCTCAATAGCTTGATAAAAGAGGTACAGGAAAGCCTTGACAGATATGATCCAACACGTGCAGGCCGTGCTATCCAGAAGTTTGTCATTGATGACCTGAGCAACTGGTATGTGCGCCTCAACCGTAAGCGTTTCTGGGGCGGTGAGTATGATAAAGACAAAATCTCTGCTTACCAGACACTTTACACTGCACTTGAGACAGTAGCAATGCTTATGGCGCCAATAGCTCCGTTCTATGCAGAGCGTATTTACCAGGATCTGAACAAAGTAACGGGCCGCCGCAGTGCAGAATCTGTTCATTTGCTTGATTTCCCCCGAGTAGATGAGAGTATGATTGACCGTGATCTGGAGGAAAAGATGGAGGTAGCCCAGCGTATTTCGTCAATGGTCTTGTCATTGCGCCGCCAGGCAAAAATAAAGGTGCGCCAGCCATTGGCAAAGATTCTTATACCTGTGATTGATAGTAAGATAGAAGACCAGGTCAATGCAGTCAAGGATATTATTTTGAGCGAGGTTAATGTCAAAGAAATAGAGTTTATCAAGGACACAACAGGGGTTGTGGTTAAGAAGATTAAGCCTGATTACAAGAAGCTAGGACGTAAGCTGGGCAAGCTAATGAAGTCTGTAGCACAGGCGTTGGCACAGATGTCGCAGGAAGAAATAACAAGATTTGAGAAAGAAGGTAAATGGAGCTTTGATTTTGACGGACAGACAGTTGAGTTGTCATTGGACGAAGTAGAAATAACGACAGAAGACATGCCAGGCTGGATGGTCAAGACCGAAGGAAAATATACTGTGGCATTGGACGTTAATATAACAGATGATCTCAGGAACGAAGGTATAGCACGCGAGCTGGTTAACCGTATACAGAACTTCCGAAAAGAGCTAGACCTCAATCTGACAGACAGGATTAAGGTATACGTGGAAGACAAACCATTGGTTCGTGGAGCAGTAGAAAGTTTTGGCGATTATATTAAAAATCAAACTTTGGCAAGGTCTTTGGAATTGGTTGACAAACCAGTAGAAGGTTGTCCAAAAAAAGATGTTGAAGTTTACGATGAAACACTGTATATTCAAATACAAAAATTAAACTCGTAATCATTAAACTTAATATCATGGCAGAGAAAACAAGATACTCAGACGAAGAACTCGAGGAATTTCGTCAAATAATTTTAGAACGCCTCAAGACAGCTCGTGAGAATTATGAAATGTATCTAAAGATACTCAACCGCGAGCAGGAAAATATTACGGAGAACGATGCTTTTGTATTCAAAGGTGTTGATGAAGATTATATTGGTATTAGCCGTATGGAAGCAGCCATCATGGCACAACGTCAGATGGAATATATCAAGAAGCTGGAGGCAGCCTTGGTCCGTATTGAAAATAAAACTTATGGTATTTGTAGAAAAACTGGTAAGCTAATTTCCAAAGAGAGGCTCAGGGCAGTGCCGCATGCTACTCTGAGCATAGAGGCAAAGATGAATAGAGACGTGCTTGGAGACTGAGTATCTTAGCCTTGTGATGTTAATAGTCCAAAGCCAAAATTTTTGTTGGCTTTGGACTATTTTTTTATTTTAGCATCAATACTTGTTATATGCACAAAACGAACATTTTATGAGCATCCAGAAAAAGCGGTTAATTATTTCGTTGATAATTATTTTCGTGATTTTGTTTATTGATCAGGCTCTGAAAATATGGGTCAAAACTCACATGTTATTAGGCGAGGATAGTTATCTACATTGGCCCGGTTGGAATATCTCAGGGATGAGATTACATTTTGTAGAGCACCCTGGTATGGCTTTTGGCTTCTCGTTTCCAGGTATGTGGGGTAAGCTTTTCTTATCTCTGTTTCGTATTATTCTGGTAATTATTTTAATAGTCATACTTGTTATTTATTCGGATAAATATAGGCTTGGTTTTACAATTTTTCTGTCCATAATAATAGCAGGTGCACTAGGTAATTTGATCGATAGTGCTTTTTATGGATTGATTTTTTCAGATAGTCCGTATTTCCAGCCAGGTGCTGCACCTGCCCATTTTGTTCGATTTGGGGATGGCTATGCTCCATTCCTAATGGGTAAGGTTGTTGATATGTTGTATTTCCCTTTGTGTAATTGTCATCTACCAGATTGGATACCAATCTTTGGGGGAAAGGATTTTTTGTTTTTCAGGCCAATTTTTAATATCGCAGATAGTGCTATCTTTATAGGTGTGTTAGGATTATTTATTTTTAAAAATAAATTGGAGTACGATGGGCAAGTTTCGGATAATAACTGAGCCTCTACCTGGGCTTAAGCTCTTACAGCCCAAAGTTTTTCAGGATCATAGAGGCTATTTTGTAGAGTCATATAACAAAAATGATTTTCTGGAAGTAGGGATAAATGCAGAGTTTGTTCAGGATAACCAGGCAAAGTCTGTTTATGGTGTGATACGTGGATTGCATTACCAGTTGCCTCCATTTGCCCAGGCCAAACTAGTGCGTGTCATTAGTGGAAGGATTATAGATGTAGCATTGGATTTTCGCAAGGATTCGCCTACTTACGGACAGTATTTCATGATAGAGCTTTCGGAGGACAATCATCTGCAGTTATTCATCCCCAAAGGTTTTGCCCACGGTTATGCCGTACTTTCACAAGAGGCTGTTGTATTTTACAAAACAGATGAGTATTACCACCCTGAGGCAGAAGCAGGAATATATTATGCTGATACGGATCTGAATATTGATTGGGGTATAGCCGAAAAGGATCGTATTATTTCTGAAAAGGATAAAAAATTACCTCCTTTCAAACAGGCAAAAATTTTTGAATAATGAAGATTCTAGTTACAGGTAGTACAGGACAGCTAGGACAGGAACTTAGAAAAATAGCGCAGGAGTATGATTATGAATTTGTTTTTACTAATAGTGCAGATCTTGATTTAAGGGATATGCCGCGAGTAAGTGATTTTATTCGTTATGAGGGCTTTGACTGGATTATAAATACTGCGGCATATACTGCTGTTGATAAAGCAGAGGAGGAGAAAGACGAGGCGTTTCTGGTTAATAGCATGGCAGTGTTTAATATGGTGCAGGCAGCCGAGTGGATAGGAGCAAAATTCATTCATATTTCAACTGATTATGTGTTTGATGGACTAAAGAGCACGCCATATACTGAGCAGGATGATATTAACCCACTTAGTGTTTACGCACAGAGCAAAGCAGACGGAGAGAAGTATGTGTTGAAGTACAACTTTGGCATGGTAATACGTTCCTCTTGGCTCTATTCGGAGTTTGGCCACAATTTTGTCAAGACCATGCTGCGGCTGGCCAGCGAGAGGGACGAGATAAGCGTTGTCTATGACCAGGTTGGTTCGCCTACTTATGCACTGGATCTAGCCCGAATGATTATGAGGATAATTGACAATCACCGGAGTCAACAAGTACTTTTCCAGCCTGGTTTATATCATTTTTCGAACGAAGGTGTGGCTTCATGGTATGATTTTGCACATTCTATTTTCGAGTATATGGATAAAGATATATTTATTAAGCCAATACGTACCAGCGAGTTTCCCCGTCCTGCTCAAAGGCCTGCTTATAGTGTGCTTGATAAGTCTAAGTTAAAAGCATTGTATAACATATCCATACCACATTGGCGGGATAGCCTGAAGAACGCTTTGCAGAGGATAGTTGATAGTCTTTAACACACACAAAGAGTGCTGTAATGATTAAAAAGATCAAATACCTGATTATTATACTCTTTTTCGTTCCTGTAGGACTTTTTGCCCAGCAAGTAGATACTACAAAAACAGATACTCTGCAATACGATACATTACAGGTCGATAGTCTGTTGAGGATAGATACTTTGGCCTTAGCTGATACAAGCATTGCAGATACAAACAAACCCAAACCTCTTGACCGATTAATAGAATATGAGGCAAAGGATTCTCTGCATTTTTATCTGGATAGTATGATTACGTATATGTACCGCCAGGTGGATCTTAAGAGCGACGACATGGAGCTAAAAGCAGGTAAGGTCAGGATTGATCTAAAGAAGAACCAGTTAGAAGCATTCATAACTTATGATAGTCTTGGGCGTATAGATGAGAAACCTGAATTTTCTAACGAAGACGATAATTTTACGGCTTATTACATGAAATATAATTTCAAGACACGAAAGGGATATGCAACTAATGTCAAGACAGAGCAGCCGGAAGGTTACTTACATGGTTCACAAGTCAAGATTTTCCCAAATGGAACAACAAACATCCTTCATGGGAAGTTTACAACATGTGACTTAGACCATCCTCATTATTACATTAATCTTTCGCGTGCTAAATATATTCCCAACAAGAGTATTGTCACAGGGCCATTCTATTTTGTTATAGAGGATATCCCCTTTCCTATAGGATTACCATTTGGTTATTTCCCCCAGCGTAAGTATAATAGTTCTGGAATTGTCCAGCCACAAATTTTTCAAGAACAGGAACGTGGTATAGGCTTGATAAACGGAGGATATTACTTTGTTATTAATGACAGGATGGACTTCGAGGTGCTAGCAGATGTATTCTCCAAAGGAAGTTGGGGAGTGAAAACCCGTCTTAGGATTAATAACCGTTATAGGTATACTGCAAATTTCCAGTTTAAATATACTCATGTTGCATCCGGAGAGAGAATATTACTAGATAGCCGCAGGAGTAATATGTTTAACATAATCTTTCAGTATAATCAGAAGCAAAAGGCAAATCCAACATTGCAATTCTCGGCGAATGTAAATTTCTCTAAAGGTAATTACGAGCAGTATAATGCTGTAGATATTATGGATTTTGTTAAATCTACCTCCCGCTCTACAATAAACTTGACCAAGAGATTCAGGGGGACGCCTTTTCAATTGACATTTAATGCTTCTGTCACACAGAGTTTTAGGGATAGTATTACACTGCTTGATATTAGTGCTCCCCAGATAAATTTTAATATGAACCGTGTGCAACCATTCCGTAAGCTATTTAAGCCTACGTCAAAATCATGGTTTAAGGATATATCAATAAAGTTGAATGCAAATTTCCAGAACAGGATACCCAGCTTTGTAGATACTCTGTTGTATTATTATCCAGATACACTCAAATATCTAATACAGCCAGGTTTTAAATACACTGTTCCCGTTAATTTTAAGCCAATTAGAGTGTTGCGATATATAAATATCTCTCCTACATTTAATTATGTGGGTTATGTGTATTTCTCATACATAGATAAGTATTTGGTTAACGATACCACAGTCGAAACAGATACAATATACAGGATGCGTCATGCTTATCAGTATAATATGGCATTAAGTGCATCAACAAATCTTTATGGTTTATTCAGGATCAATGCATTCGGAATAAAGGCTATTAGACACAAAATGACACCCAGGGTTGGGTTTACTTATAGGCCAGATTTTGGGGATCCTAAATATGGTTATTATAAGCCAGAGCCTGATGATCCAACCGGTACGCGTTACTACAATGTGTTCTATATAAGTCCATTAGGCTCTCCAGGTATTGGATTACAGGAAAATCTGAATTTTGGAATAAACAATACATTTGAGATGAAGATACGTCAGAGGCAGGGAGATACTATTGTTGAGAAAAAGGTTAAACTTCTCGACCAGTTGAACATTTCTGGTAATTATAATTTTGCTGCAGATTCTTTGCGTTTTAGCCCGGTAAGGCTTAATGCCAGTACTACGATAAAGAAAACAAATTTTTCGCTTAATGCTACTTTTGATCCATATACGATAGACCAAAATGGCAGGAGGATAAATGTTTATGAATATACAGTATCTGGTAGGCCATTGAGAATGACGGATTTAAGGTTTCAAACAAGTCTTAACTTCAGGTCAGATGACTTTAAAAAACAGCAGGAAATGTCACGTAAAGACAAGGAAGATCAGTTAGGGCAAAAAGAGCAATATGTACCATATAAGTATTTTGACCCGTCTTGGAATTTTTCATTACATTATATTTTTAGTTTACGTAATGTTTTTAATAGTACGACTGGTACTTCTTATATTGATATGTCGCAGAACTTAAACTTTACTTTTGAGATGTTTCCAACTCCTTACTGGAGATTATCTATTTTTTCAGGTTATGATTTTAACCAAAAGCAGATAGTGCCACCTACTATAAAACTATACCGAGATCTACATTGTTGGGAGATGTTTTTGCAGGTCACACCTTCGGGTAAAATGAAGAGTTATTTATTTACTGTAAGGATAAAATCTCCTATGTTTAGATTCTTTGAATTCAAACGTCAACGTAGTTGGCACGATAATTTCATTTAATTTTTTAAAAACAGTAAAACTAAATCATATGAAAAACATAATTTCAACAGATAAGGCACCTAAGGCAATAGGGCCATATAGCCAGGCAGTAGAGATTAATGGTATGTTGTTTATATCTGGGCAAATACCTATCGACCCTGGAACAGGTGAAATTGTAAAAGGCGGTATAAAAGAGCAGACAGAGCAAGTATTAAAGAACATAGGTGCAATTTTGGAGGCAGCAGGTTATAGTTTCTCAGATGTTGTTAAATCAACTGTCTTTCTAAAGGATATGAATGATTTTGCAGGCATGAACGAAGTATATGCCCGTTATTATTCTGACAATCCACCTGCACGCGCAGCTTTTCAGGTAGCCCGTCTACCATTGGATGTTTTAGTTGAAATAGAAACAATCGCAATTAAATCAAAATAAAATGGTCAAAAAGTTTAAATATATAACTTTTCTGTTCATTGTCCTTAGCCTTTTTGCTTGCAAAAAGGACAAAAAGACACAGAATGAACAGAAGAAAGAAAAGCAATTCGTGGAGCAGGATTATTTTTTCCCTCCAGAACTATACTATTATCAGGCAAGGAGTGATTATCTTATAGACAAGCTTTATCCAATTGGGTGGTCTGAGGAAGGTAATTTTGCTTTTATTGTCGAGCCAGCTGTTGAAGGTCTAGATGTTTATGTGTTTGAAATGTATGTCATTAATTTGATTAGTGGTGATACTTTATGGCATTGGTCCACCCCTCCAGATGAAGATTTAGTAAGGGAGGAAGTTTGGAAGGATAATTACGACCAGTTTAAAACTATCCTCAATAAGTACCATATAATTCAGGATAAAAAACCGCAGCTATTAGCACCCTATTTCACTTACCAGGGCGATGACTTCAATATAGAGCTACAGACGGATTATCGTAAAATTCCTGGATATGGTTTCGAACCTGTAGGCCATACACGTGTGATTATCCGGTCCCCCCAAAGAGGTGTTAAAGTTGCCTATGATAGGGAATTACCCCAAAATTCAATAATTATTTCGCAGACAATCTCAGGTGTGCTGATTAGCCCATTGGATGATAAAATTGCTATCATCCTCCAACAGGAAAGACCTGGTTATGAGGGACCTCCTAATGTTATAACCTTTCAGATCATTGGCACAAGCCTGGGTGCTGGATGGAGTTATGA
>JALWNS010000471.1 GCA_027083655.1 Bacteroidales bacterium
TGAAGCCGGAACAACAATTAATAAATATATTGCTTTTAGTCATAAAAGTGCTATTAGTTGGTTTAAAAAGTTTTACCTTCAAATTTAACAAAATAAAATGTTATTTTAGTTAAATGTTAAAATTTTTTATTTATTTCCCATTCCCAAGCAGTTTTAAGCATGAATTCAAGTTCGTGCTCCGGCTTCCATTCTAATTCATTATTAGCGAGTTTTGTATCTGCGTATATAGCAGCAATATCTCCAGGGCGTCTGTCGACTATACGGTAGTTTATTTTCCGTCCAGAAACTTTTTCAAATGTTTTTATTACTTCCAGGACAGAATAGCCGCGGCCTAGACCAATGTTAAAATATTCGTAGTCCTTTTTATTTTTTTTGTTTTTTAGTCGTTCGTATGCTATTACATGGGCCCTAGCTAGGTCCTGGATATAGATATAATCTCTCACAGGAGTTCCGTCAGGTGTGGGGTAGTCATTACCAAAAACAAGAATTTCTTTGCGTTTACCAATTGCTACTTCGGTAAGAATAGGTACAAGGTTAAATGTTTTAAGCGGAGATTCTCCTATTTCTAATGAAGGATGGGCTCCTATCGGGTTGAAATAACGGAGCGAAATAGCCTTGATATGTGGGAATTGACTAACAGTATCCATAATTACGTATTCTGAAAGCATCTTAGTTTTCCCATAAGGAGAGGTTGGCTCACCCATAGGCATGTCTTCCACTACAGGTAATCTATCTGGAATACCATAAACTGTACATGAGGAAGAGAAAACAAAGCTTATGGGTTTGTTATAGTTACTGAGGGCAGATAACAGGTTAATAGACGAAAATAAATTGTTTTCGTAATACTTAAGGGGTTGTTGAATTGATTCACTAACAAATTTGAAAGCAGCGAAATGTATAACACCTTCTATGTCTTTGTGCCGGCTAAGTAAATCCAGGATTTGGTCTTTATATCTGAGGTCAATTTGTTCGAATTCTGGTCTTATACCTGTAATTCGTTTTATGCCATCGAGGGCCTGGATTTTGGAATTTGAAAGGTTGTCAATGATTAAGACTTCATGACCATTTTGAATCAATTCGACAGCTGTATGGGAGCCGATGTATCCTGTTGCTCCTGTTAGTAAAATTTTAGCCATATCAGAGATTTGCAATTTTTTCGATTTTTTTCAAATTAAGTATTTTAATTTTTTTGCCTTTGAGGTCAACCAGTCCATCTTTTTTGAATTCTGATAATAACCTGATAATCGATTCGGTAGCGGTTCCTACTATACTAGCAATTTCTTCCCGTGTAAGAATAACATTGATATAACCTTCATCGTCTGTGCCAAAATAATCTAAAAGCAATAATAAAGCTTCGGCAAGTCTCTCACGTACAGATTTTTGGGCTAGGTCCAGGATGAATTTATTAGATTCTCCGAGCTCACGGCAAGAGAGTTTTATTAATGCCATAGAGAAGTTAGGGTTGTTTTTAGCCAGATTAATAAATACTTGTGCCGGAATCTGGCATAGCACTACATCTTCTAGTGCTTGCGCAGTAGTACAAGCTGCTTCACCACTTAGGATTGAGCGAAAAGCTATTAAGTCTCCAGGTTTTGCGAAACGTATAATTTGTTGCTTTCCTTCTGGACCGGTTTTATATAGCTTTAGCTTACCTTTGTATACACAATAAACACCCCGTAGCCTATGACCTTCGTAGTATATTATATCTCCTTTTTTGTATATATTACATGCTTTATCCAGAAATAAGTTTTCGGCTTCTTCTTGACTAAGATGTTTGAATGCAGAGAATTCTTTTACAACACAGTTGTAACAGATTGGTTCACTGAATTTTTTACTCATAAGGTTTTTTTTAATTACTAAAAACAATATATTTGCACACAAATTTAATAAAATCTTAAATATAAATTATCTATGAAAGACGAAAGAGTATCTGTTTCTTTAATTGATGGCTTAGCATTTCGTGGTAAAGTTAACGGTTTTGAAATTATTTTAGATGCAGAACCAAAGGTTGGAGGCAAAGACCGGGGACCTCGTCCTAAGCCTCTGATGAAACTATCTGTAGCAGGTTGTACAGCTATGGATGTAATTTCTATTTTGTATAAAATGCGTGTAGAGGTGGAGGAGTTTAATGTGCATGTTGATGGTGAACTTACAGAGGAGCATCCAAAGCATTATAAGAAAATGCATCTTATTTATGAATTTAAAGGAAAAAGCCTCCCATACGAAAAATTGGAAAAGGCTGTGAAATTGTCACAGTACCGTTATTGTGGTGTTATCT
>JALWNS010000472.1:0-1398 GCA_027083655.1 Bacteroidales bacterium
TTACAGAGTCCTGTATTTTATAGCTAAAAACTTGTTTAGTGTTTCTTTTTTTGCGCTTGATGAAAAAAGGGTGACCATGTATAAAAACAATAACATAGCGGTAATCCTGGGGATAAAGGCTATCTAGATTGTGTACTTTACCAGAGGAGTCGATCATGTAAAAACCTCCGAAGTTTGGAGCTAAATATAGGTTGAAGTCACGGTCGACGAATAAGTTGTTTATGAAGTAGTTATAAGAAAGCTGTTTAACAGTTTCGAAATATTTGTAAGGAATAATTTTGCCGTTATGGTAGTAAGAAAGGGATCCATCATAACCGGCAAACCATATATTTCCCTGCTCGTCAGGGAACATTGTGATTATAGAATTTGTTGGCAGTCCGTCTTTGACAGTAAAATTGACAAAAGTCTGCCCGTCAAAACGAGAGACACCACGGCTAGTGGCAAACCACATGTAGCCAATCGAATCTTGGGCTTGGGCGTAAATTTCAGAGCTAAGTATCCCATCTTCGACAGAGTAATGTCTAAGAAAATAGCTTTGAGCAAGTGATGCAACTGTAATGATTATAGCTGTTATAACCGTAGCCAGTTTTTTCATAGGTGCTAATTTTCTGTCATGTCTATGATTTCCACATCTTTAGGTATTCTGTTGCGGTCAAAGTTAAATAGTATATCGGGTATGTTTAGATTAGGTTTTTCTTCGAGGATGTCCACAACGTAATCTATTCCATTTTTTGCTTGGTATTTTATACTCACAATCTGGTCATTAGCTTTGTCTATCCATAGGCGGATGATTGAGAACTGGGATTCTTTGGGATGTTCGGGGTATAAGTCTACAATATACATTGTACGGCGTTTGGGTACTATTTGGCCATTAGAAAGTGTTTTGGTATCAAAGCTTACTTCACCACGGTACAGGTATTTAAAGCCATGATTGTAAATGTATAAAAGTTTTTGGGGAGATAGAATGGATTCTGATTCAGGATCATATAAAGTGATAGTTAGTTCTTTATCTTTTTTGTTAAGGGAATAAATTTTTACACCGTCAGAGAAAATTTCCAGATCAGGGATTATGAGTTTGTATTTATCCTGGCCTTTGACAAAAATGTACCCTTTATACTGGTCTTTGAGGCGGTTGGTTGTGTCCTTGTTATCATACATTTGGTACGAAAAATATATTCTCAGGGTATTATATGCTTGATATCTTTTGCTAACACGGTCTAAAATTTCTTTTGCGGCTGGATCGTGTATGCTAAGAGTATCGGCTTGTTGGGCAGAAAGGTATGAGAAAGAGATAATTGATAAAAGAGTGATAATTAGGTTTTTCATGTTAACAAGTTTTATTTAATTGTGATAAAATAAAAACTTTTTTTTTAATTTTGTATTGTATATTGTGATTTT
>JALWNS010000472.1:1408-2277 GCA_027083655.1 Bacteroidales bacterium
TTGTTAAAATGATTACGTTGTTAAAGAAAGAAGTTATAAGTTTTTTTTCCTCTTATATGGGGTTGGTATCATCATTAGTTTTTTTTGTTGTCATAGGATTGTTTTTGTGGGTTTTCCCTACAGAATTTAATATTTTGGACAGTGGGATGGCATCATTGGAGCCATTATTTTATTTGACGCCATGGGTTTATATGTTTTTTATTCCGGCTGTGACGATGCGGATGTTTGCAGAAGAGAAGAAAGAGGGTACTATAGAAATATTGATGACAAAGCCTTTGACAGAGTGGAATATTGTCCTTGCAAAATATTTTGCGGCATTGACAATAATCTTTGTAGAGTTGATCATAACGCTGGTTTACTTTATATCGGTTCAATATTTTCTCAGTAGCCATTCGGTAGACATAGGAGGCTTCTGGGGCTCTTTTGTGGGTTTGTTATTATTGGGAGGTGTATTTGCCTCTGTGGGATTGTTTACCTCAAGCCTTAGCAGTAACCAGATAATAGCTTTTTTGCTGTCAGTAGTAGTTATTTTTATCTTATATCTGGGTTTTGATTTAATGAGCCATATAAGTGCATTAGGAGGTATTGATCAGGTATTGGGCTACCTGGGTATCCAGTATCATTACCAGTCGATTAGCAAGGGAGTCTTGGATAGTCGAGATATACTTTATTTTTTGACAGTGGCGTTTTTGTTTTTATATCTAACAGTAGGTGTACTTAAAAAGCGTGGTTAATAGAATGCGGGGATGGTTAACAGAAATAAAAAACAGGACACTGTGGCGAAAGGCAAATTTATTTTTGACTTATGCCGTGGTTTTTAGTTTTCCCTTTCCGTTGTACATATCGTTGAAGATATTAGCCCTGTGGAT
>JALWNS010000473.1 GCA_027083655.1 Bacteroidales bacterium
TCGCATCCTAAACATCCGTGCTCCTACCTTAGCCCTCTTTACTCACGTAAACGGAAGCAAAACTTTGACTGACCAAATCATCTGAAAAAAATTGATACTGGGGTAAGCTCTTACAAAAATAGCATAAGCCCCAGATGCATAACTATCACCCAATATCAACCAATTTGGTTTTGTATCACTTATAGAAAAGCACTCACCTTCTTTAAAGTCTTCATACTTAAATTTTTTAGCCTGTAGATTACAATCTCCATATCTTAGGAGTTTAATCCGCTCCTTCCATTTTACATTTACATCCACCGCATAGCTTCTTAACTCTTCAGGAATCCTTTCCGGATACCCTTTATTACCCCAGAAGTGAGCCCCCACAACAATATTTAAAATCACCAATATCAACGTCATAGAAATAATTTGATACCGATGCTCATCAGTCATACCCGAAGAAAATCTAAAACGTTTCTCAATTAAAGTATGTAAAATATAGCCCAATAAAACTGATAGTATTACTGACACAGTTTTTTCTAACTGTGAGAACTCATAATCTGTATTAATTTTCCATAAAACCATGAGTGGCCAGTGTACTAAATATATAGAATATGAACGCTGACCAACCCAAACAAAAGCAGGGGATGCAAACAAAACCTCGGCAACTTTCGATTGTGACCCCACAATAAATAGCCCTGCAAGCACTGCAGGTAAAATTGACACATAAAAAAGGTGGTTATGCTTACTCACCAAATAAACCAAACAAAATAAAACAAGCACACTGATAAGCGAGAAGTAAGACTTACAACTCTTATTTTCATGTAAGCCTAGCAAGGCAATAAGTGCCCCAATGCCAAACTGATACACACGAAGAGGAGTCAAAAAGAATGTTGCATCTGGATTATTTTCATAGAAATATAAAGATGCAGAAACTGAAGCAATAGATAGGATTGCAATGCCTATTATAATCGCCTTCCGTTGTCCAAGCCAAAAAAGTAATACGATAATGCTCGGCCATACAAGATAAAACTGCTCTTCAACCGAAAGCGACCATGTATGCAAAAACGGTTTTAAAGAAGAGGCTTGATCAAAATACCCCGCCTCTGAAAGAAAAAACATATTCGACACCGAAAGCGAAACATAAATCACTGACTGACCAACTCTCATCAAGTCTGCTGGACTCAAAATAAAGTAAGAGGTTGCTAATGTAATAAGGAATACTGTTGCTGCCGCTGGTAAAAGCCTTGCAATTCTTCGGTGATAAAATTTAGTAAAGCTAAATATTCCAGATTCTTTTTGCTCAACAATGTGTAAGGTAATTAAGAAGCCTGATATCACAAAGAAGACATCTACGCCTATAAAACCACCATGAAATTGCGAGAATCCAGCGTGAAACAAAACAACTACCATCACAGCAATTGCTCTTAAGCCATCAATTGATTTAATATAACCGCTATTCGCCATAATATATAAGGATACTAGGGACAACAAAAAGCACCACTCCGATTAAGAGCGATGCTCCAACTATTATCAGATCACTTATCTCGCAACAACTCTTCCTGTACTGCTGTCCAAGCTGACTGACATGGTATTTTACTCAAATCACATCGATCAGCATACCTCTTCGCAATATCACGTACTTCTTCAAAAAGGCCGTCTTGCAACGTAATTGGATTTAATCCTAGCTTGATAAATGTTTCATTCTCAACCATCAGCTCATTTTCGCTCGCTTCATTCCTTGGGTTGCTTACAAAGTTTACATCCGCACCTGTAAGCTTAGAAACCATGTCTGCCAAATCCCTAACTTTGTGTGTTTCAACCATTTGATTTAAAATTTGTACGCGCTCACCTTTTTCAGGCGGGTTATTAATCGCAATCTCTACACAACGCACAGTATCCTGAATATGAATAAACGCTCGTGTTTGCCCACCTGTACCATGTACTGTTAGAGGATACCCAACTGCAGCTTGCATTAAGAAACGATTTAGAACTGTGCCGTAATCGCCATCATAGTCAAAACGATTAATCAAATCTTCCGACATTTTAGTTTCTTCAGTCTGAGTCCCCCACACAATACCTTGATGCAAGTCTGTAACCCTAAGTTGGTCATTCTTATTATAATATGCAAACATCAATTGATCCTGTGTTTTAGTCATATGATAAATGCTACCAGGATTCGCCGAGTACAAAATTTCTTGTGATATATTATCACCATCATCTGTCGTCACATTAATCTCTAAATAACCTTCAGGAATCTTCATGCCCGCTGTACCATAACCATACACACCC
>JALWNS010000474.1:0-937 GCA_027083655.1 Bacteroidales bacterium
AGCATAGGCTATAACTTTAAAGAAAGATTATATTCCCATGATTTTCAACGTAGTAATAAAATTTAGGTTTTACTTTTAGCGGCTTTGCCTGTCTTTCTACAAGAACATCCGAATACTCTGAAACAATACGTGCTCCATTCATCTCCATAGGCATAGAATTGACCGAATAGAATGAATTATTATCAAAGGCCACCGGCTCCTGTGGATATAAATATTTCATATTCACCGCTGAGACAACGTCCACATAACGCCCATCAGGGTTTTCCTTATAAATAGCTTGCTTCAGATCCACAAACTCTATCTCAGCTATAAACTGGGCAAGACCTAAAGCCGGAGTATAGACTGGTTTTTTGTGCTTTACCCTCTCAACTAATTCCCCAAATGAAGAGCTGTCCTCCAGACTAACATAAAAGCGGTAATATGGGTCTTTTAGCAACTGAAAATTTATCTGGGTGTGTGGATTTTTATTTTTCCTCTTTGTCAGGTCATACCATGTGTCCTTTGTATTTATCAGGTTAAATCCTTGATTAATTATCTTTATTGGCCGCATTATTTTAATAGCAATGTGTGCCTGCTGTTTGTTAAATCTCTCCTGCAGAGGCACAAAACCATCTGGATAATCATTATATCTTAGTTCCCTCTCAATACCCAGAATAGCACCCACAATGCCCACAGCCGCAGTTCTTGTAGGTATAGGATAAGTCAAAGGCGAAGTAGTTGTATTATATTTACGAAAGTGTCCGAAATCACTTTTTATGTCAAAAATTAAAACTTGCTTGTCTGACATGTTACTTTAATTTGATTTCCTGGATTTCTGAGCCATTAGCAACTAATGTTAAACGTGGATCCTTCTGAAAATGAATACTTTTTATTTTGTCTTTATTCTCATTAAGTAAATTAACAAGTTCCGTCACATCCAGATAATAATCTTCTGCAC
>JALWNS010000474.1:947-2266 GCA_027083655.1 Bacteroidales bacterium
ATCACGGGTTATAAGTTTGACTCTCTGCCTAAAGTTGCCAATCAACAAAGGCTCATTGTAATCTACAACGAGCAATAACATTGGAACCTGGCCAAATTTTGATCTGGAAATAAGATTTTTCGTGCCCTCCCATATTCCTTCTATCAATAATTTCTTATCCTCCTCTGTCATGCGTGTAGTCCGTGCAGCCTGCTCATTAATCACCCCATTAAATCCGATCAAAGCATAAGGCACTATGAATTCTGTTCGAAAAGTCTTTTGCCCTTTACCTTCTGAGGAGGCAAAAGCACCTGTACCCTGTATCTCAACGATTTTTGCCTTGTTCAATGACTTTCCCATCTGGAACTGTGTAGGACCCGTATAAGTAATAGAGCTATTTTTCAAAGGTATAACACCACCGAAGACTCTAATATCTATACATTTTTCTAGAACAGTACCAGGATCGTCTGAAAAATCTTTTGCCCTGTCTTTACTTGTGTATATTTTGCCATCGTCTTTAGATATTTCCCTGACAAAGATATCTTTGCCATCCTGTCCGTTAAAACCTTTGAAATTAAACCAGTAATCACGTATTGTACGCTTAAGACGGACATCAGAAACCAATACGCGCCCTTCTTCCTCGTCATAACGTGGGCGGTTTTCGTTCAATGGATCACCGTTTGGGTTAGTGTTCTCTACTTCATAGAGAAACAATATTTCACTGCGGTTTTTAATAATGTTTTCTTCCATGTGACATATATTTTAATTGTTTTCGTCCTGTTTTTCAGAGTTTTTGAATTTTTTGCCCAGCTCCATACCTGCTACCACATAGAACGACAACTCATTATTAGACAATGTCTTAAGTTGGTTAAAATTCACTACCAGCTTTTCCGCTATAATATTGCGCAAATCACTATAGGTATAAGTATTGGTGTATTGATTAAGCTTTGCCAAAGCATCCGTATAAAGGCTTTGGACAATCTCTGGGCTAAGATGATAGCCATGTAGCTTTTTCTCAAAAGGAGTATTATTCAGACTTGCATGCTGGATGTCCATTACAAACTTTATCAGAACACCCAGAGCGAATAAGCCTATCTTTACATCAGAGTCAAAGAATTCAGGATTTTCTTTGACAAACTTATTAAACTCTTCTACAAGAAAGCTTTTTGAACTTTTTTCCTGTGTTTCCATATATGTAAAGTTTTGGTTATAGTTTACCATCCCCAATTTGATAAAATATAAAAATGCCATAATGGCTTTATTGACAAGGTTGTAAGGAACATCATGTGCCTTGCCTGTCTTAATATTGTTCTTATTAGACCTGTATGCCTGCATGAAAT
>JALWNS010000475.1 GCA_027083655.1 Bacteroidales bacterium
ATTATGGAAATAAAAGATCACATTCTTTATGGTAAGAATGTAAAAAAGATGATTCCTTCCCCAAACCACGGCGGCGAATTCAAAGAGGGTGATTTGGATACTATTGTTATTCATTATACTGGTGGACCTTATAAGCAGTCTATTAATACCCTGACCAACCCACGTGTACGTGCATCTGCGCATGTAGTTGTTGACCGTGATGGCAGTGTTACGCAATTGGTGCCATTTAACCTGATAGCATGGCATGCAGGTAAGAGTTATTACCGCGGCCGTACCGGTTTTAATAATTTTTCTATTGGAATTGAGATTGTCAACTCAGGTCCTTTGACTAAGAGTGGTAATGTTTTCCGTTCGTGGTACGGAGAGGCATTTAGTCCGACAGAGGTTATAGAGGCAGTACACCGTAATGAGACCCGTCCGCGTTATTGGCATATATACACACCTGAGCAGATAGAAACTGTTACTGAGCTATCACAGCTACTTATTGAGACTTATGGCTTGAAATATATATTAGGCCACGAAGAAATAGCTCCTGGAAGAAAGCTTGATCCAGGGCCTGCGTTTCCTCTAGATAAGCTCCGTGATCGCCTACTTGGTGCACACAGGGATGAGACAGGCGCTCCCGAGCCTCCACAGGTAGGACGTATCATAGCAAAAAGTTTAAATATACGTCTTAAGCCAAGTACTTCAGCTCCTCTAGTCGCACGCCCGCTGCCCAAAGGTACTAAGGTTATGATCAAAGACGAACATAACGGATGGTACAAAGTGGCAGTTACTGTTGAAGGATGGGTCTTTAGTAAATATGTCGAACCAGAATAAAAAAGACCTTTGCTATGAAAAAAATATATTTCATATTAGGTCTTATAGCTCTGTTGCTCATTGTAGGGTATCTATATAATAAAGGTGTGATAAATGTTGAATGGCAGTGGTTGTCAGTTATTCTTGCAGCACTGGCCGGACCTTATAAATTGATCCAAGATTCTATGAAATCCAAGAAAAAAGGTAGTGGTAGAGGACAGGGTAAAGCTCATCAAATACTGATGAGACAGCTTGAGATTGAAAAGGAGGAGGCTATCCTCCGCCAACAATATGAAGCTTTGCTTAAACAGAAAGAGCTGGAATTGCAAGAGCTTAGAGCCAAACTGCAGAAATTGCAGGATCAATTAGAAGAGCTACAATTGGAACGTAAGCAGATAGAGACCCAGGTGCAATCAATGTCTCTTGAAGAAAAAGCAAAGGATTTTACAGATTATTTTGGAACATAAAAAAAGAACAATGAGAAGGTTAACATTAACATTATTCGCTTTGTTAATATCATTTCTTACGTGGACCCAAAGTAATTACCCTATATCCGTTGTTCCAGGACAAAGATATACCGTTGCGCCAAAGGATGATACTCTGTGGATAATAACAGATAATCAGTTTGAGAAAGCTATTATAGCAGCAAAAGAACTGGAGAATGCAGATAAACAAATTGAGAATTATCAAAAACAAATCGAGAATTTGAACGAGCAATTACAGCAGACCGATACCTTGCTTATGCAAACACAGGAAAATCTTGAGTTTTACAGGAATAGTTGGCAAGAATGTAGTGAAAATCTTAAGGTTTTAGTCAAAGAAAACGACAGGGTAAACTCAAAATTGAAGATAACGAAAATTGTGGGTGTTATCACAACTATAGCAGCTTTTAGGGGCATATTTATTCTAAATTATTTAAAACTAACGAAACTAAAAATATAACATAATATGACGACATTACTTCAAATTTTTCCCGAAACAGTGCAGTATTATGTTGGTCATCCTAGAGAATACTTCTGGCTTGTGTATTTTCCTATCATGGCCTGGATGATACTAGTATTAATTTTTTTAGTTGCACTGTTCCTCAAGTATACTTTTGGTAATTGGAGTGTTGAAAATCCAAATCCTTATGAGAAAGAAACATTTGGTATGCCTCGGGGAACATTCAGAGGTATATTGACTTTGACATTACTGTGGGTAGTGGTTGTACTCGAATTGGTAAACGTTAGGGTAGAAGGCTTTGAGGCGCAAATGCATGAATTAATGATTGCTTTTCAGATGATGATAGGTTTTTATTTTGGTTCAAAAGTTATGCACCATATTACTGCAGTTGAAAAATCAAAGGCTTCTTATGAGTATGGGTATATGCCACCTGACCAGACAGGGACAGGTATAACACCAGCGCCTCCAGGAGCAGAAGAAGAGGAGGAACAAGGAGCTGTAGGTTAAAATAATTTACATTTAGG
>JALWNS010000476.1 GCA_027083655.1 Bacteroidales bacterium
GTACTAATTTTAATAAGTTTTTCTTTACATGTGTATACCCAGCCATGGCTTCAATATTTAGATAAGCATAAAGGAGATCAAGTAAATTTTTTTGAAATACAGAGGGCCTTTGAAAAGTGGGAAAAGGAGAACAATATACTTGATTTAATAGAGACACATGAAGAGGAAGAAGGAGAGATAGAGAGTTGGATGCAGTTTAAGCGTTGGGAATATATCTGGGAAGCACGAACAGACAACCAAGGACAGTTTTTAGACCCATGGGAAATATATCAACAAGTGAATAATTTCAGGCAGACGCAAAAGATAAGTTATAATTCTGGTAGATGGGAGATTATAGGTCCTATTACATTACCTATAGAGCAGGCAGGACAGCCTAATGGACTGGGCAGGATAAATGCAGTTGCTTTTGACCCTACAGATTCTTTGACTTTTTATGTATGCTCTGCATCAGGAGGTCTATGGCGAACGAGAAACTACGGACAGACATGGGAGTATTTATCTGTATCTTTGCCAACATTAGGAACATCTGATGCTATTGTCGACCCTACAGATCCTAATATTATTTACCTGGCCACAGGAGATAGGGATTCGTATGATGCTATGGGTATGGGTATATGGAAAACCACTGATGGAGGTCAAACATGGAGCCGTGTTCTGGATTCTAATATGACTGTCAATATGCTTATAATGGATCCTACTGACCATCTGAAAATTATAGCTGGGGCAACTTTTGGTATTTACGTAACAACAGATGGCGGTCAGAGTTGGGTACGTACACTTGCCGATGTGAGGATTAAAGATCTGGAGTTTCATCCTACAAATCCTGATATTGTATATGCTACTGGCGAAGGATTGTTGTTCAAGTCTGTGGATGGAGGGCAAAGTTGGACAGATATAACTTCGAAACTAAATTTACCTGTAAGTGCAACGAGGAATGTAATAGGTGTCTCACCGGCTGAGCCTGATTGGTTATATGTACTAGCAACAAATGATAATGGAGATTATACCTCACCGTTTCTGGGAGTTTATTTGTCAAAAGATGCAGGAGAGAGTTTTATATTACAGGCTTCAACGCCAAATATTTTAGGTTATAATTCAGATGGTTCTGATGAAGGGTCGCAAGCATGGTATGACTTATGTATAGCTATTGATCCGAATGATGCAAACATAGTTTATACAGGTGGAGTTAATGTTTGGAAATCACAGGATGCTGGTGCAACTTTTAATATTAATGCCCATTGGGTAGGAAGTGGTGCCCCAGCAGTACATGCCGATCATCATGACTTGCGTTTTGCCCCAGATGGCCAGACTTTGTTCTCATGCAATGATGGAGGAATTTACTTTACTAGTAATGGGGGAAATATGTGGATTAATATTACAAGTGGTTTATCAATATCACAGGTCTATCGCATAGGTCCAAGTGCAAAAAATCCTTTGCGCTTCTTGAATGGCTACCAGGATAATGGAACTGCACTAGCAGAAGGTATAGATCAGTTTACTACAGTAATTGGTGGTGATGGTATGGAATGTTTAATTGATTACAGCTCTGAAGATTACTTGTTTGGCGAATTGTATTATGGAGATATCCGGCGTTCGGTGGCCGGGACAGGTTTTAGTAGCATTACAAATGGTATTGATGAATATGGTTATTGGGTTACACCTTATGTCCAGAATCCTATGGATCCTAACGAGATGGTAGCAGGTTATGTAAACCTTTGGAAAACTGATGATATTCACGCTAGTAGTGTCAAATGGGCAAAGGTTACGGATTTTGATGATGGTTCGCAAATAATAGCTTTAGACTATTGCACAGCCAATCCTAAGATAGTATATTTCTCGAAGCGGAATGGTGCTTTGTACCGTATTGATGTATTGGGGGCTTCTTCTCCAGTAGATCTAACATCAAGTCTTCCCGGAAATTTGTTTATTACTTATATAGAGACTGACGAACGCGATGAGAATGTAGTTTATTTGACAGCCTATGACAGGGATGCCCGCAAAGGGGTTGTATTGAAGTCTGAGGACAAGGGCCAGAGTTGGATAAATATTACCGCAAACCTACCGCAGGAATATTTTAACTGCATTGTTTTGGATACAAGCTCCCGGCTTAATCAGCTTTATATAGGGACATTTACTGGTGTTTATACTACAAATGATTCGATTACGGATTGGGTTGATTTTTCTTCGGGCTTACCTTTGACCGATATCAGGGAGCTAGAAATCTTCTATGGTGGGGATAACCCGGCGCAAAGACATATCAAAGCTGCTACTTATGGTAGAGGTACCTGGTACAGTCCTTTATTTGTCGCAGAGCAGGTAGATTTAGCTTGTGTAATACCTCATGACATAGATCTGTGTTTAGATGAAGATATTCCAATTTATATTGCAAATTTGGGGTTAGATACAATAGATTCTGCAAAAGTCTCAGTCTATGTAAATGGAAAGCTTAGGGATAGTTTGTTCTGGTCTGGTTCTTTATCTACATACCAGATAGATACCCTTTATGTGTCAGGAATTTTGACAGAGCCGGGGTTATATGATATTCAGGCTATTGTCCAGGGATATAATTTAAATAATACAGAATGGAATCTGGTTAATAATTTTTCATCCAGGGCAGTGGAGATTGTTCTTGAAAAGCCTATATACCAACAGAACTTTTTTGATGCACAAGTACCTGCTTGTTGGTCTTTAGGTAATGCTTGGTATGTAGTGGAGGAAAATGAAAATGATTTTTTCCAGGCCCAAACTGCTTATAATGGATTTTTGATGTTAAAGATAGAGGAGGATGGAACAGTTAGCACGAGTACTAGCACCTGTGGCTTTGATCTAACAGGTTATCAACCATTATATCTAAAGTTTGAACAATACCTTGATATTCCTTATGGCCAGGCTACAGTAGAATATTCTGAAGATAAACAGAATTGGCACACTCTAGCTTCTTTTACCGGCAATAGAGGGACAAATGAAATAGCAGATATATTTGTTAAAGATATTTCTGGGTTGGCTAATGAGCCTGTTGTATTTTTTAGATTTTCTTTTAGTGGGCAAGGTCCAGCCGTATGGGCTATAGACGATATAGAGATTGCATCAAGCTTTGAAAGAAAGGTAATTACAGATCCTGTACTTGTATATCCCAATCCTGCTAGCGGAACAATTAATATAAGTTTTAGATCTTCATACGAAAATGCAATATTGCGTTTGACAACATTACAAGGTAAGGTTATTTATAAGAAATCCATATCTAATCCACAGTTTGAACAATTTAATATAGAGGGGCTTGACAGTGGCATTTACTTGATAGAGGTCGATCTACCTGGAGAGACAATTGTCAAGAAAGTTTTAGTTCAATAGCAAATACAATTTTGTCAAAATAACACATTAGAAACCTGGATAGGGTACCTGGCAAGGTACCCTATCTTTCTAAAAGAGAAAGTATTAAAACAGGTATAAAAGTCAGGAGATCATTTATACAAATTCTTGATTGAAAGAGGTTAGATATAACCGTTCCTATCATCTGTAAGGTGCCTATGGCAAGCCTGCCGGTAAGTAAAATTAAAAAGTGTTATTTCATATTGCCATGTTTGTCAAAAGAAATTGGTTGGCCTTTGAGTGCCCTGAAGGCTTTTCCTACTGAGTTGTAAACAATAATATCTTTTGCCGGGGTAACTGTTTCTACCAGACCATTTTTGTAAAATTTTAGATTAGTACCTGGCATGGCTGGTATTTTTTGATTGCGCCCGTTAATAACGATGACACTATCTTTTGTCGTCAATGATTTAACATAGCCATTGGAGAAAAATTCTACCTCTGTACCGGCCATAGCAGTTAATCTCTGGTGCCTGATTGTCTCCAATTCTATTTCTACTGGTGTAGTGAATTTCTGGACGTAACCAGAGTTGAAAAAAGCTACGGTTTTGTTGGCAATAGCTTTATATTTTTTTTGAAGGGCAGTTGTTACAACGATATTTTCTTTTGGTACAAATTCTTGGGCATAGCCATTTGCAAAGAAGAAAACACGGGTTTTGGCTCTAGCTAAGTAATTTTTCAAATGTGTTGAGATGTTAATATCATGAAGGGGTATAAAATCTTGCAGGTATCCATTATTGTATAAGTTAACGAGAGTCCCGGGTTGCACAACAAATTCTTGTCCAAGACCGTTTTTGAGGCTAATACTATCGACAGGGAAGAATGAAATAGCTTTTCCTGATTTGGACAATAATATAGGTGTACCAGGCCTGACATATACTTTCTGACCTGATGGAAGACTAACTACAGTACTATCACCTGCTATTTTCATACTTTGGGAAAAAACTGTGATATTGGCTAAAATGGATACTATCAAAAAAAGCATAATTTTTTTCATGACTTGTCTTGTCTATTATTTATTACAAAAATAAAAAAAGCATTTTGTTAATGTAAAATAATAAGATAACTATCTGCTAAGAAATGTTTTTTTGAACAAGTTTTTCGCCGCAATATTTGCAAAAATTTGCTTGATTATCATATTCAACAGAACCACATCTCTGGCAAACTTTAGGCAAAGATTTTTCCTGTCCTTTAGCTTTTTGTTTTGTCATTTCTACAGTAATAATTCCAGTGGGTACTGCTATGATTGAATAACCAATAATCATCAGGAGGCTGGCAATGAACTTACCGGCTGTTGTCTGGGGTACAATGTCGCCATAGCCAACAGTGGTAATTGTAACGATAGCCCAATATATGGATTTGGGGATACTGTTAAAGCCACTTTCTTGACCTTCAATGAGATACATGATTGTTCCAAGTATAATGATTATAATTACTATAGCATAGAGAAAGGTAAGAATTCGTGGAATGCTGGCTTTTAGGGATCGGATAATTTTCAAACCTTCATTTTGATAACGGGATAGGCTCAATACCTTAAAAACTCTTAAAAGCCTAAAAGTGCGTATGATTAATAATGCGCTAGGAGAGGAGAAAAACAGCCCAAGGTAAAATGGTAATATTGCCATAAGGTCTATAAGTCCGAAAAAGCTAAAGATGTATTTCTTCCTGTCAGGAGCTACCCATATACGTATGACATATTCGATACTAAACAGGGCCGTTACACTAACTTCTATCAAACGTAAAATATTATAGTATTTGCTGGATAACTCCTGGACACTCTCTATCATCACTGTGCCAATGCTAATTACAATGACTAGCAAAAGAGCTATGTCAAATGCTTTACCTGCTGCTGTATCTGCCTTGAAGATAATGTCATATAGTTTTTTGCGTATCATGAGGTGATGTTTAATCATAGTGAACATGTTTGTTAAATTAGGTAAAAATTCAAAGATTATGAAAAACAGTTTGCAAAAGTCATATTATTATCCCTAATTTGGATATTAGGCTTTAATAAAAATGCAATTAAAAAAAATGAGGCGATTTTTACTGACTATTTTGTTTATTAGTACATTATGGATAGGCTTTTCACAGAATGTTGTCGTGGTTGTTATAGATGGGGCTAGATATACAGAGACTTTTGGGGATACGAGCCGCCGTTATGTTAAATATATGGATAGCCTTTCACGCTATGGAACTATAGCCAGCTCTTTTTATAATAGGCACAAGACCTATACATCGCAGGCTATACCGGCATTGTGGACTGGAAGTTGGGCAGGTACACGAGATACAGTTTATAATGGACAAAGCACCCAGTATACGTTGCGTCCTTCTATATTCGAATATTATAGAAAACAAAAAGCAGTGGAAGAAGGGCAGTGTATTTATGTATTAAAATACGTTAGTAGCCTATGGCTTCAGAGTTTTTATCCTGGTTATGGGCCGCAGTATTGGCCTTATACTGTGAGCGAAGGAACTTCTGATAAAGATGTTGAAGAGAAGGCAAAGGAGCTTGCCAGTTTGTATCATCCCCAGTTTTTGTGGGTTTATCTGGCAGACGTTGACCATGCAGGACACACAGGTGATTGGAATACGTATGTGAATGCTATTAAGACGGCCGATTCTCTCGTATTTGATTTGTGGCAATATTTGCAGAAAGATACTTTCTATAAAGAAAATACATACCTTTTTGTGACTAATGATCATGGCCGCCATGATGAAGAGCATGGCGGATTTCAAGGTCATGGATGCGATTGCCAGGGGTGCCAACATATTATGTTTTTAGCATTGGGTCCAGATATTAAGCAAGATTATGAGGTAAGTAAAGAGTATGAAACACAGGATTTTGCAGTGACGGTAGCCCACAGTCTTGGAGTTAATCCAGAATTTGCAGACGGCACAATTGTTGACGAGATTTTTACAACCAGTACATTAATAGATACGCTTATCCAAGGAGGTTTAGACTATTGGATAAAAGATAATAGATTGGTAATCAGACCTGACAGGACATCTACACTTAGTATCAAGATTTATTCTGTGGACGGAAAAGTATTATCCAGACACAGGTATAAAGTTGTGAAAGGACAGGAAATAGAAGTGAAAGAAGTCTTTACTCCGGGGGTATATATACTTAAATATCATTGGACAGATGGGCATTCTGGAAGTAGCAAATTTTTAATTACAAAATAATTTATTTTCATCATTCGAAGTAAATTTTCTAACTTTATTAACGACTAACAATAAGCAATTTATGTTTAGGAAGCTTTTATATACGTTTATCTTTACACTAACATTCCTTTATGCCCATGCACAGATAGGTATTCCATCCATAAGGACTTTTAGGCCTATAGATTATCATGGCTCTACCCAGGTATGGACAATTGGTCAAGATGACCGTGGCTTGATGTATTTTGGGGGCAATACAGGTTTGTATGTTTTTGACGGCCAGGTGTGGCATAATTTTGATTTCGATAGCCTTTCGCCTACTATTAGGTGTTTGCAAGTATCAGGAGATACAATATGGTTTGGATCAATAGGAGATTTTGGCTATTTGTTGCCAGATTTAAACAAAGGTTTTACTTACCATTCATTAACAACCTACTTGGATTCGGCTTTGAGATATAGTTTTTCTAACATTTGGTCTTTGAAAAAAGTAGGTAATACTGTTCTTTTTCAGGGAGATACAGTGATATTTAGATACAATAGTAAGACACATGCGCTGGACACATTGATGACAGGTAATTTTTTCTTTTTGTCTGTAGCAGGGGACAGGTTTGTCATTCCTGATTACATGAAGTTTCATATATATGATCCAGAAGAGGATGATATACAGACATTAAAGATGCCTATCCGGGCCTGGTTGTACCATGCTTTCCAGATTAACGATTCGACACTTTTGATGATTGTTAGCGGTAATTTAGTTTACTATGATTTGCGTAGGAACAAAGTAAAACAAATAGTATCTTTCAAAAAACAAATACCTGATTTATATGGTACTACACTTTACTCTGCTATCCTGGACAGTGTAAACAAAGAAATATTAATAGGAACGGTTGAAAAAGGCATTTTTTTCTTGGATTATAATGGTAAATTAGTAAATCACATAGATAAATCCCTGGGCCTTAGATCCAATACGGTCCATAATATGTATTTTGACAGGGATGGTAATTTATGGTCTGTACACTCCAACGGAATAAGTTTAATACGGGTAAATTTACCTTTTTTCTCTGTAGATGAACGTCTTGGTATTGATGGACAGCCATATAGTGTTTTGGAGAACGATAAAGATTTGTTTGTAGGTACAAATCTGGGATTGTATAGACTATACAAAAATAGATTTTATCCAGTCAAGGATACTGCGCAAAATATGACACAACAGGTCTTTAATCTAAAGGAGTTCAGGTTTTCTGATGGGAAGAAATTTATTATATACCCTTCAAATTCTGGTATTTATTATCTGGATTCTAATTATGTTGCACACCGTATAACGGGATATTTGGGATATAATATAGTGCAGTCTCCGGCAGACCCTGACAATATTTATTTTATTTCAGGCTATCATTTACTTAAATTTAGATATAAGAATGGATTTTTTGGTCAGGTCCAAAAGGTTGTTTCTTTTACAAGTCATTATATTTTAGGAGAGCCTGACCGTAATTATTTATGGTTTAGTTCTTTATATGAGCATGGGTTTGGGTTTTACAATATCTTAGATTCTAGCTTGAGGGTTATCCAGAGTGATACAAATGTTTCTGGTTCAGATTATTTATATGGCAATAAATATGTGTTTTTCACGGATAGAGGATTATTTGAATATGATTATAGCACTAAAAAGTTTTTCCTTTCTGATATAGTTCTGAATGAATTTTTGAAGAACAGAGATGTTATTAAGGCCAAGCGGTTTATAGCTGGCCAATATGGTGTTATTGTAAATAAAGAAAAGAATAGTGAGTTTTATCTCATTAACCAACAGGATAATCATCTAATGATAGATTCGACATTGTTTAGTATTATTCACGGCATAACCGACTTTTATTACCATGGATCGAATGTGTGGCTTTTGACGGATGAAAAATTTATTCGTTATCCCATTGATATGTATTGTAATAAAGCTCCGCATTTCAAGCCATTAATAACTGAAATAAGACTTAATGGGGATTCTGTTGTATATAAGGCACCGGGCGATTTGTCGAAATTGGATTTAAAGTTATCTTATGACTACAATGATTTAACAATAGAATATGCTTTGCCAAGTTTTTTTGCAGATCAAGGTGTTGAATTTTCTACATGGTTAGAGGGGCGTGGAAAGAATAGATGGTCTTCGTGGAGCAAGGATACAAAGCGTGAATTTATAGGCATCAGGGAAGGTAAATATACATTCCACCTCAAAGCTAGAAATGAGTTTATGCAAGAAACAGGCGAAATCTCATTTACATTCAGGGTATCACCTCCGTTTTACCGGACAATATGGGCCTATTTAGTCTATTTGCTTATTCTTCTTGGAATAATATACCTCATAGTAAGATGGCGGCTAAATGCTTTAATGAAAGAAAAAGAAAAGTTAGAGCAATTAGTCCGTGAACGTACAGCAGAGATCCAACAACAAAAAGAAGAAATTTTGGCACAGGCCGAAAATCTTAAAATAATTAACGAAGAATTAAAACAGAAAAACGAAGAAATAAAAGTTGTTTTAGAACAACTGGAGCAAGCCAACCAGAGAATACAGCAAGAACACAAACATGTTACGGACAGTATTACTTATGCCAAAAAGATACAAATAGCGCTTATACAGCGCCAACGTAAATTGGGTACATATTTCCCTGAAAATTTTGTTTTGTTTCAACCTAAGGATGTCATAGGAGGAGATTTCTATATCTTTGAGCGAATGCAAGATAAATTGGTTCTGGGATTGCATGATGCAACTGGACATGGCGTTCCCGGTGCCCTGGTAAGTATGTTGGCATATTCGTTTATTACCCAGATACTTTCGCGCAATCCCCAGACACCAGCAGAGGTTTTAGAAGCTTTGCGTGAGGAGTTAACTAATATATTTGTTGGAAATGAAACTAAAAGACCTATTTATGACGGGCTCGACATGGCACTGTGTCTAATAGATCCAAAGAGCCACAAACTACTCTTTTCTGGAGCACATATGCCTGTTATTATAGTACGTGGCCAAGATTTGATAGAATTAAAGGGTAGTAAAAACTTTATTGGATATTCAAATTACGCAGTACCTTTTGACAACCAGGAAATAGAGTTATTGGATGGCGATAAAATATACTTATTTTCTGATGGCTATTATGACCAGTTTAGCTCTGAGAAGCATGTTAAATTCTATAGGCGTAATTTTTATAAATTGCTTATTTCTATAGCTGATTTACCGTTTGATGAACAGCTTGTTATTTTACAAAAAACTTTTGAAGAGTGGAAAGGTGATGAGATACAGACAGATGATGTT
>JALWNS010000477.1 GCA_027083655.1 Bacteroidales bacterium
TAAAGACACTACTCAAATAATTACAGACGAGAAATTTAGCGAAGCCAGACAAATAGTTTATTCATTACCATCTCCACAGGAAGTTAGCTCTATAATCCTTGACCAAAAAGGCATTAGCTTTGATGCAAGCCTTCCAAACAAAACAGAAAACGCAAATAAATACACAACAGACCTGGCCCGTGCCCTAAACCTGGGAATATATTCGGCTGATATTAGTTACGCCACGATCTTTGAGCAGAAACAGTTTGCTGTTAACCTGATGAGTGCAGCCCGTAAACTGGCAGAGAATCTGGGTATCCTCGACTATTTCACCCAGGACGAGATTGAAAAAATAGAAAATAATGTCACCAACAAAGACGAAGTCACAGAAATAATTTCCGAAGCTTACATGCGCTCTGACGCACGGCTCCAGGAGGACAAACGTGACGATATTGGAGCCCTCATACTTATAGGTGGATGGGTAGAAGGAATGTACCTGGCAACACAGCTTGCCCAGTGCAACGCACAATCAAACATAAAACTCGTTAGCTCTATAATGGAACAACAGCTAACACTGGCCCTTTTGGTTGATTTTCTTAATTATTACCATAACAATAAACTATTAAGTGAAATATCCAGAGACATCTTTGATCTGGATAAAATATTCCAGGAAGCAAACACAGACATCGACGAAGAAGGAAACATCCTTGTTGACCAAAAAGATTTTACACTTATCTGTGAACAGATTGCCAAAATTCGCAACTCTTATGTAAACATGCTCTAAAGAAACCGTGTTGTACTACTCATGCTCAAACTTGTCTGGTCCTTTTTGCTAATTATTGTATCATCTTCCCTTCTAGGTCAATATGAGATAAATTACTCCCGTCAGATGCGTGCTGTGTGGGTCTCTACTGTCAAAATGCTTGATTATCCTTCGGCACGCAACCTCTCTGCACAGGAGCTAAAAGCACAGTATATCCGGCTACTTGATAGCCTGCATGCCCTCAATATAAACACAATAATTTTTCAGGTAAGGCCTGCTGCAGATGCTTTCTTCCCCTCACAGTACGAACCCTGGAGTGAATGGCTCACAGGCAAACAAGGACGTGCTCCTGAGCCTTATTTTGACCCTCTGGCTTTCTTCATCTCCGAAGCACACAAACGGCACATGCAATTCCACGCCTGGATAAACCCTTTCCGGGCTATTGCCACCAGACAATATGCCGATGTCATGTCTAACCATATTAGCCATACACGTCCCGCGTGGTTCTTTGACTATGGGCTTCACCGCTACTTTAATCCTGGTATACCAGAAGTCCGGACATATATCGTGAAAATAATTGCAGATATAGTGCAACGCTACGACATTGACGGGATACACTTTGACGATTATTTCTACCCTTACCCTGAGCGCGACGAAAATGGCCATATTATCCCTATCCCGGATTATTCCACGTTCCGCCGCTATGGTCAAGGCTTCGAGTCCATAAAAGACTGGCGCAGGCACAATATCACAGAATTTATCAAGGCTGTCCATGACACAATCAAAGCTATCAAACCTCATGTTATTTTCGGCATATCTCCTAATGCAGTATGGCGTAACCAGTCCCATGACCCGCGAGGATCAGCAACTCGTGGACTGGCAGCTTACGACTGGCTTTATGCTGATATACTCCTGTGGGATAGCCTGGGACTGGTTGACTACATTACACCACAGCTATATTTCCCCATTGGGCACAAATATGCAGACTTTTCCACCCTGCTGGACTGGTGGTCAAAGAACATAAAAAACTCTCTTTTCTTCGTGGGGCTCAACCTGCTGGGCATAGACACCACAGGCTACCTTAAGGCAAAATTCCCACCACAGGAGCTAAGCCGCCAGATAAGCATGGTAATGAACAAGCCACAGGTGAGAGGCATCTTTCTTTACCGTTCGAAAACAATCGAAAACAACCCTTTTCACTACAATGATACTCTACGACGTTTCTTCAAATCTTGGGCACTGTTTCCCAAATTTCCCCGTAGCGACACCACACCACCACCCGCCCCAGAGATCGATGCTTTCAGGATAAAAGATACAACTAAAATAGTGTGGTCCGTGCCGCCGGACACCCTACCAACTGACGATAGCATAGCTTTTTATAGCGTGTACATCTTCCATGTCACCGACACCTCTATTGCGCGCGACACAGTGTTTCTGACTAATGCAACCTCTATCCGTATAATAACCTCCAGAAAAATTTTACACCTCAAAAGAGATATGTACTTCATACAGGTG
>JALWNS010000478.1 GCA_027083655.1 Bacteroidales bacterium
GAGTTTATGTCATGGAAGTGGACTGATATTGATGAAGTTGTGGAGCAGATGGTTGACTTCAAAAGACCAGTGTATAGGATTATTGCCCGCTGGGTTAAGGATTTGTTAAACCAGTGAAGCCCTGACGTGTCCCCCGTCTGTTAGCTCAAGCAGGCGCACAGTCCGGATCTCATTTACAAGAGAAGGGTCAAAGTCCAATTCTACCTTGATATAATTGTCAGTAAACCCGAGTATTTTACCTTCCTTATTACGGGCTTCAAAGAGCACATTGTATTCTTTTCCCAGATGGTCAAGATAAAATTGACGATGTCGTTGGCCAGAGAGCTGCTTTAGCCTTTGCTCCCGCTGTTCTTTGACCTGTGGGGCTACCTTACCTGGCATTTTGCTAGCATCTGTGCCAGGCCGCTCCGAATATGGGAAGATATGAAGATAACTGAATGGTATGCCCTGGAGAAAACTAAAAGTCTGCTCAAAGAGCTCGTCTGTCTCACCCGGAAAGCCGACAATGACATCAATGCCTATGAAAGCGTCAGGTATGACTTTTTTTATAGTGTTAATGCGGTTTTCAAATAGCCGTGTGTTGTACCTGCGGCGCATCAGGCGCAGGATTTCATCGCTACCACTCTGCAGTGGTATGTGAAAATGTGGAAGAAATTTATCACTCTGCGCAATCAGGTTAATAATTTCATCCTTCAATAGCTCAGGCTCAATGGACGATATTCTGATGCGCGGGATATCCACTTCTTTGTCCAGGGCCACAAGCAGGTCATAAAAGCTCTCGTCTGTGCCGCGTCCAAAGTCTCCAATGTTGACGCCAGTAATAATGATTTCCTTAAAGCCTTGTTCTACTATGCGTTGGGCATTGCGGATTATCTCCTCAATGCGGGGGCTACGGCTATGGCCGCGTGCTTTGGGTATTATACAGTAAGAGCATTTATAATCGCAGCCATCCTGTACTTTGAGAAAGCTACGTGTGCGGCCGCTAATGGAGAAAGCATGGTCAAATGTATCTACTGCCTGGCTATCACAGGAGTATGCCTGGTGCTTACCCGTTTTTTGCTGGTACAGTTCAAAGACACGGAATTTATCCCGCACACCGGCTACCAATGTAACGTTCTCATACCGGGCGTATTCCTCTGTGTGCATCTGGGCAGAGCAGCCTATGACAATAACGTCTTTTGCCTTGCGGGCAGCTTTGTGTATGGTCTTGCGGGACTTTTTGTCCGCCTGGCCCGTCACTGTGCAGGTGTTAATTATTGTGACATCTGCCTCCTGGCCAAAAGGAACTAACTGATACCCATTGTCAAGGAATTTTTGCACAATGGTAGAAGTCTCGGCAAAGTTGAGCTTACAACCCAGGGTATATGCAGATATTTTCTTTATTTCAGACATTGAGGTCTTTTATTTATCCGTGCAAAAATACGAATTTTTTGCAAAGAGCATACAACTGGGGTTATTTTTAAGTAATTTTCAGCATCATCTTTTGCGGGCAATGATGTATAGCATGCCGCCGGTGCGTTCGTGTGAAATAATTTTCAGCTCTGTCCCTGTAAAAAAGTCTAATATTTCCTGGGTGCTACGGGGCGTGGCTATGTGTCCCATAGCATGTAAAATTTTCATTACCAGGCCACTAATAGGCCGGTCATTGACAAGCGAAGTGAAGAAAGCCATGCCAGAGGGTTTGAGTACGCGTGCCACTTCTTGCAGGAATGGACGGGGATCTTCTATGATGTGGAGGAAACCCTGGCTTAGCACAGTCTGGATAGATAAGTCGGCGAATGGTAAATTCAGTGCATCGGACCGTATAAACATGGCTTTAGCCTGCGGATTTCGCCGGTAAATGCGCCGCTGTGCAAAGCGCAACACCTGCAAGGAAATATCAGATAGTATGACGAGGCGGTTTTGATTTTGTGCATAAAGCCTGTGTGTAAAGGTTGCAGGACCACACGGCACATCCAGGAAATAGCCTTCCTTGTCGGACTGCAGGGCACGCTGCGCAAAAGCAGTGTAGTTTTCTTTTCTGTTTCCCCAGGCTATTTTGTTGTACAGTTGGTTAGAGACGAGCAGATCATAAAGACGGAAAAACAGATCATACCGTCCACGTGGCAGGCCCTGTACTTCCAGAATGCCGTCATTATTAACCAACGTATATCTCAGGTCCATTGCTGTTCAATTTTTTACAAAGCAAAGAAAGGAAAAAATTTCATTCCCCGAAGTTAAGGACCTGTTTTTAATAGCAGGAGTGAAGTTAAATG
>JALWNS010000479.1 GCA_027083655.1 Bacteroidales bacterium
ATCTTCTCGTATTCATAATCACTTATAGGCTCAGAACTTATCTTCTCCAGCTGGTCCCACACAGCATTTAATCCCAGATCTGGCGAAACACCTTCTTTCAGGATGCCTTCAATAATAACAAGTCCCTTGTCCAACCGGCCTGTTATATAAGCATCTATATCAGAAAAAATTTGCTTATCCTTGACCAGAGACTGGTAAAGCCTCGAAGAATCACCCTCTGCTAAAATGTCGGTTATAACATCGCACACATAATAACCATACTCTAAACGTGAAAAATAATGAAATCCCAGCATAATCTTATCATAAGGCACATTACGCCTCACTTCCATCTGCCGCATCTGTGTCTGCTCTGGCTCCTGCGGATAACACCTTACAGGCACCTGGCGGCGTGGTATATCCCCAAACCATTTATTAACCAAATCCCTGATCTGATCCACTTCAAAATTACCTGCTATAGACAAAATAGCATTATTCGGTGCATAATACTTGAAGAAAAAATCCTTTACATCATCCAGACTAACACTCTCTATATGGTGAAAATCTTCTCCTATTACTATCCAACGGTAAGGATGTACCTTGTACGATAGCTTCATCAGATGCTTGTAATCATCACCATAAGGCTGGTTAAGTACTGTTTCTTTATACTCCTCAATAACAACATTCTTCTGAATATCAAGCTTTTCTTGCCGGAAATCCAGAGACAACATCCTGTCCGACTCAAGCCACAAAGCTGTCTCGATATTATCCCGTGGGATTATGATATAATAATTCGTGTAATCACTGTTGGTAAAAGCATTACTCGTACCTCCGGCTTTTTCCAGTGGTTTGTCAAAGGCAGGAATATTAACAGAACCTTCGAACATCAGATGCTCAAACAAGTGAGCCATCCCTGTCCTGTGTGGATCTTCATCACGTGATCCTACCTTGTACAACAGGTTGACAACTGCCACATTGGTTGTCTTATCAGGATGAAAAATAACTGTCAGTCCATTATCCAGACGAAAAACCTCATATTCTAACATGGGAAACTTGCTTTTTTATAAATAAAAAAGGCTGATTCTGTGCTATATATCGGAACGCAAAAATACAAAAACAATAGCACAGAATCAGCCGTAGATCGAAAAAAATTACCTTTATTTACTATTGCAGCTCTCCAAGAAGCTCTGTGCTTCCTTTACACCTAGCTCAACTGCCTTTTTCCAGTCTTCACATGCACCTTTAAAATCTTTAACAAGCTCACGTGCATTGCCACGGTTGGCGTATGCATAACCATAATTGGGATCCAGCTCTATAGCTTTGTCGTATGCCTTGATCGCTTCTTGATACTTCTTTAACTTAAATAGTGCCGCCCCCATATTATTATATGCTATGGCATAATCAGGCTTAATCTCAACTGCTTTTTGAAAATCTTGCAAAGCACCTTCGTAGTCACCTTTTAGAAAACGTGCTCGTCCTCTATTGTTCCATGAAATATAATATGTCGAATCCAGGCGGATAGCCTCAGAATAATCTTTTATCGCACCATCATAATCCTTCATTATACGCTTGAGCGTACCCCTGTTGTCAAAATAAAACGGCAAATTCGGATTCAGGTCAATAGCCTTATTATAATCCTCAAGTGCCTCTTCATACTTCTTAAGCATCCGGCGGGTACTGGCGCGGTCATTATATGCATAATCGTAATCAGGTTTTATCTCAATTGCCTTGGTATACGCCTCTTCTGCTGCTTCATAATTACCGAGCTCAAACTGGGCCATACCCATATAGTAAAAAGCATTAGCCTCCTTGTAACCTAGCTCTACTGCAGTCTGCAGGTCTTTCAGCCCTTCCATATACTTACCTCCACGCACATAGGCATAACCACGGCTAAAATATGCCTTTGCCAGCGTTGGATCCAACTCTATTGCTTTGGTAAAGTCATCAACTGCACCATCATAATCCTTCATTTCCATCCTCACACTACCACGATTGAAATAAGCTTTAGCAAAATCAGGCTTTATTTTTATAGCTTCTGTAAACTTGACAATAGCCGAATCATACTTATTTTGTGAGTAATATTCTAATCCTTTATTATAAGCCAACTCTGCTTCTTGACCTTTTGCTATAACCAAAGTGGAATCTTTAGGTTGTTGTGAAAAAACTGTAGAAGCAAAAAACAATACACTGATTATCAAAAACAAAACTTTTTTCATTGTCTAAATATTTTTATTTTATGCAGTTCAAAAAAATTCTATCTTTGTCAAAGATAAGAGA
>JALWNS010000480.1 GCA_027083655.1 Bacteroidales bacterium
AATATTTAGAAAAAGGGACATAATCATTTAGACTTCGTTTGATAGCTGATGCTTATACTAGAATTGAAAAAAACGATAATTTAATAATGGGAAATGGATATATACGAGAAGCGAGAAAAGGTGAATATGATTATGTGGTTGGTGGAGACACATTAATAGCACCTGTCCTCTTTACAGAAGGTTTTACGGGAATAGTATTGAGGGTCTTACCAATAGCTTTGCTGACCCTGTTTTTTTTCAAGTTACTTTTTTTAAAAGAAAAAAAATATAAACTTTTTGCAGTTGTAGCAATTTCGCTAATTTTAGCTGAAATGGCCAATGCAGTGCAAACAAAATATTTTGTTTACTACACAAGAGATACATTTATTTTATTTATACTTGCTATGATTATTTACAATGAGAAAAAATCCAATAAACAAAAGGCGATAACTAATGTACCCTAAAATATCCATAGTAACTGTGTCGTACAACCAGGCAGAATTTATCGAAGATAATATTAAATCTGTAATAGAACAGAAATATCCAAATGTAGAACATATAATCATAGATGCAGGATCAACCGATGGTACGCTTGAAATATTGAAAAAATATGATAAATATTTAACCTGGACATCAGAACCGGATAAGGGACAAAGCGATGGTCTTAATAAAGGTTTTAAAAGAGCTACTGGAGAGATAATTGGATGGATTAACTCAGATGATAAACTAGCACCAGGATCACTTCATAAAGTTGCCAACTTTTTTAAGAAAAACCCTGATGAAATAGCAGTAGTGGGCGATCAGGCAATAATAGACGAAAATGGCAAAATTCTACGGATTATAAAGTCAAGACCTTACACTTTCGAATATCTCTTGAACGAAGCAAAAGGAATAACTCAAAATTCGACTTTCTTTAAAAGAGAAGTTTTTGAAAGAATCGGCTATCTAGATGAATCATTGCATTATGCTATGGATAGAGACCTTTTTATTCGTATTTCAAGCATAAAAGATATTCCATATATACAAGAAACATTAGCTGAATTTAGGATGCAGCCCAATGCCAAAACTGCAGAAGGAAGTTATAAGTTTGCAAAGGAATTGATTAAAATAAGAAAACAATATGGTGGAAAATTACTGAGCACTGGAAATCGAAACGATTGGTATATTGTTATTACACAACCGTTAAGACAAATTTTGTGGCTCAGAAATTTTGTACAAAAAATAAGGAATTCTTAATATGAAAATACTTTATATAATGTCTTCTTTTAACATTTATGGAGGCACTCCCAAAAAAACCCTGGACCTCATGAAATACTTCCAAAAAGATTCTTCTTTGTATGTTTATGGCGATAGCTATAAGGAATTTAAACCATTGTTTCAAAATACAGGAGCATCGGTCTATGAGGGGGGCTATGGTAGAAATATATTCAGGCATGTTAACTCATTGTTAAAGATTATTGATAAGGATAAGATAGAGATTGTTCAAACTCAGTTTGCTATGGGCGAAGTTCTTGGATATTTCATAAAGCTCTTTCGTCCACAAATAAAACTTGTATTGGCTTTTGTTGGACCTTTTGAGCCATCAGGAATAAAAAAAAGTATTGCATCACAAATATATAAAAAAGCAGATTGCTTTGTCTTTATTTCAAACTATGTCAAAAATGAGAAGTTAAAGCAATTCCCTATGCTGAAAACAAAAACAACGGAAGTAATTTACAATGGAACTGAAAATCGAAAAAAAACACACGATGAATATCCCAGATTAAAACATGTTTCACTTTATAGCACATCAGGCTTGGTTGAATGGAAAAATATTAATGTGCTTGTCGATACTATGAGAATTTTGAAGGAAAAAGGGCATATGAATATCTATTTGTATGTGGCCGGGGATGGGCCTGAAAGAGAAAATCTTGAAGAAAAGATCAAAAGATACTCTTTGGATGAACACGTGTTTTTATTGGGGTATCAAAAGAATATCGGAGCACTTCTTGAGCAAGCAGACATATATGTACATCCTGCCTATGCTGAGGGGTTTGGTATAGCAGTTGCTGAAGCTATGATGGCTGAAAAGCCTACAATTGTTGCAAATGCCGGTGCATTGCCAGAACTCGTGGAGAACGGAAAGTCTGGATTTGTCATCGACCCTTTTGATGCTAATGCTTGGTCTGAAGCTATATTGAAATTAATAAAAGATAAAAAAATGGCAAATAAATTTGGTAAAAACGCGAGAAAGAGAGCACAAACAGAATTTTCGATAGATAAATACATTTTAAATTATCACAATTTATACACTTCATTGATGGAAAAAAAATGAAAGTAGTCATTTTACATCCACCTCTGTATCCAATAGATCACAAGTTTTTTAATATACTTGGTAAACATGTTGACTTGGTGGTTTATAATTTTGGAGAGTACCCAAGATTACATAAAAACTGGACCAGCAATAAATTTAGAAATGAAAATACCAGCTATAAAATGAAGATTTTTGGAAAAGGTCCACTTAGCTTTAAAACCCAAGTAAATCCAAGTATGCTCGTTCATCTTATAAAAGATCAGCCTGATGTTGTAATAAGTGTTGCTTTTTGGATACCTAGTTTTTATGCTTCCATAATGAGAAATATTTTAGGTTTTAAGTTTCTTATTAAAACTGATGCTATCTCTGCCACAGATGATAATATTTCTAAAATAAAAAAATTTATAAGAAAAATTATTTGTAAAAACACAGATATAGTAATTTCAGCCTCTCCATTGACTACTCAATACCTTAAGTCATTATGCAAAAATATCTCTATACGGCAATCTTTACAAACTATTGATGTCGATGATTGGAACCATGAGATAAATAAACTGCCTGATAAGACTATTTTACGAGATGAACTCAATTTGCAAAAAGATAAAATCATCCTTTTGGGTGTAGGAGGATTTACAGAGAAAAAAAACTGGGATGTCGTTTTTAAACATATGAAACAGTTAGATAATTGTCAATTTATCTTGATTGGTGAAGGTTCATTGGAGGAAAAATATCAAAGTGAAATAAAAAAGAGGGGATTGATAGACAGAATTACAATTATTTCAAGAAAAGAGGGCGTGGACTTAATTAAGTATTTTAAAGCATCAGATATTTTTATTTTTCCTTCACTCTTTGATCAATTTGGCTATGTTGTTCCAGAGGCATTGGCCTCAAGACTTCCTGTGATTTGTACAGAATATGCAGGTGCATCATCTTTAATAAAAAATGGTTATAATGGATATGTAATTGATCCTAATAAATGCTTTTTAAGAGAAATTAAAATCATAATTACAAATTTTGAACAGTTTCAAAAAAATGCTTTTTTGTCAATTAAAAAATTGACTTTAGAAAATAAGGTCAATGAATTCTTAACAATTCTGGGTGCTATTGATGATGACTAATTTCCTAAAATCTTTTTTCAAAGAATTACACTCGATGAATATTAAGTACTGTGTCCTTCGAAATTATGAACAACTTCCTGTTTCTTTGGGCGGAAGTGACCTTGATATTCTTATTGATATAAAAGATAAAGAAAAATTTTATAAATTATTAAATAATATTCTTGATCAAAATCACGGAAAAATTATTATTCAATATGGCAAGCTGACGCCTCGAATTTGTATTGCAGGGATAAACGGGAGTGTACCATATGGGTTGCAACTTGATGTACACGAAGGCATTCTCCCCTATAAGACAAGTAATATGTTTCCCATAAAGTTTTTATTTTCACGTAAACAAATATATAATAATATTTTTGTAGTGAAGAAAGACGATGCAAATCTTATAGCATTTCTAAAAGAGATATTTAATAATGGAATATGCAAAAAAGAATATTTTGAAAATGCAAAAGAGAGCTGGAATAAAAATAAGTTCTTTTATAAAGAACCTTTAAAAGATATTTACAATGATGAGTTTATTAAAAACTTAGATGCTATTTTTGAAAATGCTTACGACCAAAATGAAATATCCAAACTTGCGAAAGAAGGTCGATCTCTTTTAACTCAAGGTTTTAATATTAAATTGAATAATTTCAAGTCTAAAATAAGTCGTCTATATAGGTTTTTAAATCCTCCGGGGTTTACTATTGCTATGCTAGGTACTGATGGATCAGGAAAAACAACGATCATAAAAGCAATAAGTCCAGCTCTCAATGAAGCTGTCCACAATGCTTTATATTATGAGCACATGAGACCAAACCTTATACCAAATATAGCTCAACTTTTTGGTAAAAATAGACAAGAAGGACCAGTCACTAATCCTCATGGTTCCAAACCATCAGGCAGCCTCGGTTCATTATTACGTCTCTTTTATTATTCTTTTGATTATATATTCGGTTATTGGTTTAAAGTATATCCTGTAATTGTCAAAAAATCATCTATTTGGATATTTGACAGGTATTATTATGACTATTTTTTTGATCCTAAAAGGGCAAGGATTAGTTTGCCTGAATGGGTTATAAAAATTGTTGGGATTGTGATACCTAAACCTAATTTAATTTTATGTTTTGGTGCCGATCCTAAAGTAATTTTCGATAGAAAACCTGAACTTTCTCTAGAAGAAATAAATAGACAAATCAATAAGCTGAAAAAATTTTGTGATGCAAATGCAAATGCTTTTTGGATTGACACAGGCAATTCGATAGATATATCAACAAAAGAAGCTTTTAATAAAATCATAGAAAAAATGAATGAACGATACTGATTTCTTCTCATCGAATAACTACATTTTTCTACTATCACAAAACAACCCAAGGGTAGCATTATCGGTTGATAACGCGAGTTTGGCAAAAAATGCGTTCAGACTCTACAATCCGTTTTCGACGAAAGCAAAGTTTTTCAAATATACGGTAGAAGCGGCTTTTACACATTTTAATGTGATCGCCAAACGAGCGTTGATTTGCGAAAAGAAAAGAAAGTCCAGGTTTATCGAAGAACTTGAGAAAAAACTGAATGTTTCTTTGGTCTCTTCCGTCTATGTTGCGACGGCAAAGGATAAAGTGGTATTGCAGCTTCAAACTCCCGATGCCCAGCTTTTAGGGTATTTAAAGTTTCCGTTGAGTGACATAGGAATCGAGCATCTGTTAAACGAAAAAAGAGCGATCGACACTCTTTCCAAAAAGAGTATCGTTCAACGATATCGTCTGTTTGATGATTTCGAAGGCAGGCCTTTTTTGCTGCTTGAACCGTTGGATGGCAAAATCGGAAGAGTCGAAAAGGAAGAACTCACTGAATTATTGAAAAAATTTCATAGAAGTGAAACGTATGCGTTGATACATCATCCTCGTATAATGGCGATGAGAGAAGAGGCAGGAAGGCGTGCGCCTGAGTATTTGTCACTGTTGGATACGATATGTCGGAAGTCGTCAATGAAATATAGGCTTGTTTACGAGCATGGAGATTTCGCTCCGTGGAATATCGTCAAAGTCGGCAATGAACTCATACCGTTCGATTTCGAATATTTTGTGGAGGATGGCTTGGAGCATTTCGATCTTATAAAATATTACTATCAGATCGGTAAGCTTTTGAAAGCCAAAGAGGGAGAGGCGCTCTATGCATTCGTGAAAGAGAGCACGGGCATCGTCGAATTTGATGAGTTGTTTGCACTTTTCTTGTTGAAAGAGATCGTGCGGCAAATGCGAGAGAATGAAGATTGCGAGTTTGAGAGAAAATTGTTGGAAAGGGTGGCTGAAGGATGAATATACTGTTGGGTGTGTATGCCTGCGAGCCACACAACGGAAGCGAACCGGAAGTAGGGTGGCAGATGGCCAACGAACTCGCAAAGGCAATGCCGGAGCATAGATTTTACGCGATTACCAAAGAGAACAATCGTGAAAAGATAGAAAATGAAAAATATCCGGACAATTTGAAATTTTTTTACTACGATCCGCCCAAATGGATGACCTTTTGGAAAAAGGGAGGTCGCGGTATTCGCACCTATTATTATATCTGGATGATCGGTGCGGTGCGGTACATGAAGCGTCAAAAAATCGATTTTGATTTGGTACATCATATCACTTTCGTGAACGATTGGCTTCCCAGCTTTTTCGTGCTGATGAAAAACGACAAAAACCGATTTGTATGGGGGCCAATCGGCAGCCACGATCCGATAGATAAAAAATTTCTGGATGGAACCAAGCGACAGCTCATTGAGAAGATAAGAATATTTTTGCAATTTTGGTTTCGAACCTTCGACCCGTTTTTTTATTTTTGTAAAAAAAATGCCGACTGCGTTATCGGCATCAATGATAACGTTCGAAAGAAATTGAGATTGAGGGGTGGGAAACCGTGTTTCGCGGCTGAGCCGGCGATTGGGATGAAAAAGAGTGCGGTGGAGCGGATGGGACGCAGAGAGAAAGATGATGAAATTTTTCGCATCGTGTCGGTGGGGCGGCTGGTTTATATCAAAAATTTCAAAATGACCATATTGGCTTTTTCACGCTTTTTGAAACGAAATCCCGGCATCGAGAATGTCAAGCTCGAAATCATCGGCGAAGGGGAAGACAGAAGAAGTTTGGAGAGTTTGGCGGCATCGCTGGGAATCGCGGATTTGGTGGAATTTGTCGGGAAAATTCCCTTGAGGGAAGTGCAGGAACGATTTGAAGAATCAGACCTGTTTCTTTTCCCGACGTTGGAAAACGCGGGTTTCGTGATATTGGAGGCCATGAGTCATGGGCTGCCGGTGTTGGCGATGGAGTATGGAGGACCTCAGCAGTTCGTTGGGCATCATAAATCGGAGCAATTGGTCTCTCCCTATCTGCCATACCAGGAAATCGCGGAAGCCTTGGCCGATCGGATCGAGCGGTTTTATACTGATCGGAAACTTCGCGAAGATGTGGGAGCACGAAATCGCAAAGATGTACTTGAAAATTTCACGTGGGAAGCGAAAGCTCGGAAAATGAAAGGGATATACGAAAAGGTATGGAATGAAGCCTAGGCTCCTATGCATCCTCCATCGCTCACCTCCGGCTCACGGCGCGGCGAAGGTCGGTGATTTCATCGCCGAAAGCGAAAAGCTCAAGGAGCGTTTCGATTGCCGTTTTATCACGATCAAATCTTCCGATACCATTGCCGATATCGGACGAATCAATGTGAAGAAGTTCTATTTGGTGGCGGAGTTGTATATCAAAGTGTTGTGGGCTCTGGTTTCGTTTCGTCCGGACAAAATCTATTTCACCGCTTCGATCCGCAGCGTGGTGTTGTACCGCGATCTGCTGGTATCGACGCTTTGGAAAGGGTATCGACTTTTCAAGCCGGCAGAGATCTACTACCACTACCACACCAAGGGCGTCGACGACTACGTCTCCGCATCCCGGCGCAATTTGGCTTTGACGCGGTTTTTTCTCAAAAATGTCAATTTGATTTTGCTCAGTCCTCTGCTTGAAAAGGATTTTAGGCAAGTGAACACTTATAAGAGTGTCTACTTTTTGCCCAACGGCGTGGAGGATCCGTTGGAGGGAGCGGATTTCGACGAGTACGTGTGCGGTAAATATAAACATGTCGAAACGATTGAAATACTTTATTTGGCACATATGATGAAAGAGAAGGGATATCCGGAGGCTTTGGAGCTGGCTCGAAAGATGAAGGGGGAGAGGGTCCATTTCCATTTTGCCGGAAACTGGGGAAGTGCCGAAGATGAGAAGGCTTTTTTCGAATTTGTCGAAAAAAACGATCTGCGGGATCGCGTCACGTATCATGGATTTGTTTCCGGCGAAGAGAAATCCACTCTTTTTCGCCAGGCACATCTGCTACTTTACCCTTCAAAAAACGATGCATTTCCACTGACTATCGTCGAGTCTTTGGCATTTGGCGTTCCCGTTGTCGCTACGGCGGAAGGATCGATTCCCTATATTTTGGACGACAGATCGGGTGTCGTAGTGGATGATTTGAATGGTTTGTACAAAGCTGTGGAATGGACGATGGAAAAGCTTATGAACGTCGAAACCGCGCGATATTGTCGCAACAGATATTTGCAAAATTTTACGCTGCAACGGTTCGAAGAGCGTTTGGTAAAAATTTTGGAAGGTGAATCGGATGAGTGAAACTATGTCTTTGATGGGATATGACGTTTTTGTCGGGGATCTTTCTTCCATAGATATCGATTCTGATAAAAAGATCGTGGTCAATACGATCAACCCGCACTCCTACGTCACGTCAAAAAGCGATTCTCTGTTTCGGGAGGCTTTGAAAAATTCCGACGTTTTGCTGCCCGATGGAAGCGGGATCGTTTTAGCAGCCGGGCAGATTGACAAGAAGAAGATCAAAAAAATCGCCGGTTCGGATCTGCATCGACATCTTTTGGAACGCTTGAATGATAGGGGCGGTTCGGTTTTTTATATGGGGGCGTCCCAAAGGACACTGGACAAAATTCATGAACGTATCGCCAATGAGTATCCCAACATCAGGGTGGGTAGCTATTCTCCTCCTTTCAAGGCGGAGTTTACAAAAGAGGAGAACGAGGAGATCGTCGAGCGTGTGAATGTTTTTGAGCCGGATGTACTTTTTGTGGGAATGACGGCGCCCAAACAGGAGAAGTGGCTTCACGCCCACAAAGATGAATTGAATTTCAAAATCGCCGCATCGATCGGAGCCGTTTTCGATTTTTATGCCGGGACGGTCAAAAGACCGGCGCAGTTTTGGATAGATATGCATCTGGAGTGGCTCCCCAGACTCCTCAAAGAGCCCCGAAGACTATGGAGGCGAAATTTCGTTTCGACTCCTCTTTTTCTGGCCGATATGTTTGCATATCGTTTTGGTTGGAAGAGCTGATCGAACCTTCTGAAAAATCTTCGTCATTCCGGACTCGATCCGGAATCTATGGCTTGAAAAGCCCGTCAATGTGTAGATTTTGAATCAAGTTCGGAATGACAAGAATCGGATTCAATGGTTTTCAAAGGGTTCAATCGTATAAGCTTTACAACGCCTCAATCGAAAGAAAAGGTCGCGACGATCGGGTTGTGGTCGGAGACGGGGAGGTCGGGGACGTCGGTTTCCAGGAGTGTTAGGCCGCGGTAGAAGATGTGATCGAGAGGGCGGCCCAGGAGGCTTTTGATGTGTCGACTCGGAGGCTGGACGGAGCGTAGGCCGTAGCGACTCATCAGCTTTAAAAGCACTCTTTCGCGGCGGCGGTTCCAGGTGTTGAAGTCGCCGGCGGCGATGATGGGCAGATGGGCGTGGTGTTCGATCCACTCCGCCAGGCGTGCCATCTCCAGGGCAAAAAAGCGGGTGGGTACGAAGTTGACGGCGTGGACGTTGAGTAGGGCCAGGGTGCCGCCATCGGGAAGTTGATGGAGAGTAAGCAGGGCGCTTTTTCGGGTGGCGAACCCCAGCTCTTTGACGCCGGAGAGGTAGGGTGCGGCTTTTAATATCGGGAGTTTGGAGTAAGTAGCGACGCCGCAGCGGCGGTCGGCGAGGCGAAAGTTTTCGGCCATACGGGAGTGCTCGAAGAGGGCCGAGGAGGGCAGCGGCGGCGCATCGTCGCGGCGGCACACCTCTTGAAGCGCGGCGACGTCGACGCCGTAGCGGTGCAGTAGGCTCTCGAAATGGTGCATCGTCGCGGGGGTGTGGAGGCTCTTTTGGACGTTCCAGCTTAGTAGCGTCAGCTTAGACAAGGGGGGCGACCATCCGCATGAAATTTTCCATCCTTATCCGCCAAGTGCCGTCGGCGGGTCGGTAGGAGAGGGTATCGCGGGTCAGCTCCTCGATCCAGGCGGCCAGGCGGTCGATGTCGTCGGGCGTGTAGAGGAAGCTGACGGCTTCGAAGTTGTAAAAGAGGCTGCGGTTGTCGAAATTGACGCTGCCCACGACCGCGCAGTC
>JALWNS010000481.1 GCA_027083655.1 Bacteroidales bacterium
TTAATTTTTGACCCTGATTTTAGACAAGAATACAATGAGACCAAAAGCATTTGGAGAGATACAAAAAAATTAAACCCTCACACAATCCCATCATTTAATGTCTCAACTGGATCTGAAGCACATGAGACTCAATGGACTAAAGTTTTCAAGCTATCAGTGGCAGGTTCTGTCATATTTATAACTGGCTTCTTTACTCTAGTTGCACCTAAAACTGTCTATATAAAAAACACACAAGGACACATTACTCAAGTTGTATTACCTGACCAATCAATGGTCATATTAGACACAGGTGCTACTCTTATCTACAAAAAGAGCATTGTATTAGGGTTTGATCGCAAGGTCAGTTTCCAAGGACAAGGATTTTTTAATGTCGCAAAAAGCAAGGATAAACCGTTTATCATTGATTGCAATAACCTATCGATAAAAGTTTTAGGAACAAAGTTTAATGTCAAAACAGTACAAAAAGAGACAGAAGTCACTTTGGTGGAAGGCAAGGTAGAACTATTTGATTTTGTCACCCTTGACACAAGTATATTTATGCAACCTAATGACCTGGTAATCTATGAAGTAGATCAAAACCGGATATTTACAGGGAAGACAAACCCATCTGTACAGACCTTCTGGATGGAGCCAATAATCAGGTTTGACAACTATACGCTACAAGATATCGCATACATTTTTAAAACCTACTACGGCAAGACATTAATCTTTGATGATAGCTTACTTAAATACAAACATATAGGAGGCTCTGCACCAACGGACAATTGGTTACTTATAATTAAAGCACTTAGCTATATAACTAATTCACAGTATACTATCAGGAATGACACAATTATTCTCAAACATTTTAAATAAATACAATATGAAAAAATTTTTGTTTGTCATTTATTTGTTTCTGAGCTTGTATGGTATTGCTCAGAGCAAAAGTCCAACATCCATTTCGCAAATTGTTGGGCAGTTGGAACAAAAGTTCAATGTGGCTATTACATACGATGCAGATGTTAACGTCACGCTAGCATCTCAAATTGCTAGAAGGGTCTTATCACAGCCTAGTATTGATCGTGCTTTAAGCATTCTGACAAGAAAAATAGGTTGGGAGTACAAAAAACTTAGAAATGATTATTATGTTCTAACCAACCCTAATCTGACCCCCTCACAGCCAGGACAACAAATTTCTGGTGGCATAGCACAGCAAAAACGTTTAATAACAGGCCAGGTCTTCGATAATGAAGGTAATCCTCTTCCTGGTGCAGTTGTCAAAGAAAAAGGAACAAATAATGCAGTTATTACAGACCTAGCAGGCAAATTCTCCATTGAGGTTGCTCCTAACGCAACAGCCCTGGTAGTATCCTTTATTGGTTATAAAACAAAAGAAGTATCTCTAGAACCAGGCAAAGATTTCTATGAAGTATATATGGAAGTTGAAAACGTTGAATTAGATGCCGTTGTAGTTTCTGGTGTGGCAGGGGAAACACCTCGAAAGAAATTAACAATTACAGTAAACCACTTAGGTGCAGATGATGTAAACCAAGCACCATCAAGCTCTGCTTCTACAATCCTCGAGGGCAAAATTCCCGGTGTTGTAGTCTCGCAGGCATCAGGTGAGCCTGGTACTGGTGCGTCTATCAGAATGCGTGGAGCTATTTCTATGCTTGGCCGTAATGCTCCGTTAGTTATAATAGATGGTATTATGGTACAGACATCATTAGCAGACATTAATGTCGATGATATTGAGAGTGTTGAAGTAGTAAAAGGAGCAGCTGCTTCTGCTCTTTACGGGTCACGCGCAGCAGGTGGTGTAATTGTGATTACTACAAAACGCGGCAAAGAAATAAAAGATAATTACTTGGTAACAGTACGTAATGAAGTGGGTAATACATCTTTAGTCAAATACGTCGAGCTAGCTACGCATCATCCGTATGTTTTGGCAGATGATTGGCAAGATTATTCTTATACAAAATATGCAGGAGTAGTATACGATGATAATGGATGGCCAATAAGTGGTAGCCGTATTCTTAATGATTCAGCATATGCTGACCAGCCTTATGCTCGAGTTCTAAACCACCAAAAGCTGTTTTTCCAGAAGGGTATTTATTACACCAATTATGCCAGTGTAGCTTCAACAGCTAAAACAACAAATCTTTTCCTATCATTTGAAAATCACCACAACCAGGGTATTATCTTCAACACAAAAGGTTTTACACGCCGCAATTTCCGCTTCAATGCAGACACACATCTGGGTAAATACTT
>JALWNS010000482.1 GCA_027083655.1 Bacteroidales bacterium
ATTTAAACAGCTCAATAAAAAGATTATAAAAAGGTGAGTATGATATTTAAGAAAAAGAGAAAAGTTTTTTGCACAGGACAAAATAAAACCGGCACGACAACATTAACAGCTGTTCTAAGGTCACTGGGGTATAGAATAGGTGATCAAGCAAAAGGAGAGTTGCTTCTTAAAGAATGGGCCGTACGAGATTTTTCCAACATCATTAAACTTTGTAAAACCGCAGATGCTTTTCAGGATATTCCATTTAGTAATGACTTTACTTATACTGTTCTGGATCATGCTTTCCCAAAATCAAAGTTTATCCTAACTATCCGGAACAACAAAGACGAATGGTATGAGTCGTTAACACGATTTCATACTAAAATAATAGGGAAAAACAGATTACCTACAGCAAAGGACCTTCAGGCATTTGAGTATAGATACAAGGGATTTCTTTGGGATGCCCAGGTAGCCAAGTATGGTATAGATGAAACAACGCTATATGACTATAAAACTTATACAGACCAATACGAAATGCATAATGCAAGAGTTCGAGAATATTTCAAATATCGACCAAACGACTTGTTGGTATTGAATGTATCAGATGATGATGCGATGGAGAAACTGTATACTTTTTTAAGTATTCCATACCATGGTGAAAAAATGCCACACTTAAACAAGTCAAAGTAGAAGACTTAACATGATTCATAAAACTGAAGAGGAAATTATACAAAACTGGAACGGAAACCAAAATGCGCCTGTTGTCAGTATATGTTGCACAACTTACAACCATGAAACATATATCTCTGATGCTATAGAAGGTTTTTTGATGCAGGAAACAGACTTTCCTTTTGAAATCTTGATACGGGATGACTGCTCTACAGATAAAACAGCATCCATTGTAAAGTCCTACGCTGAAAAATATCCCAACCTGATAAAGCCTGTTTTTGAAAAAGAAAATACTTATTCTAAAGGTGTTCGTCCAATGCCGCAACTATTTAAAATTGCTAAGGGCAAATATATTGCTCTTTGTGAGGGCGATGATTATTGGACAGATTCACTAAAGTTGCAAAAGCAGATTGACTTGCTAAAAAGTTACCCAAAAACCGTTATGTCTATTGCTTATACTGATTTGCTTGAACAGAAGGCAGAGGGCTTAAAACATATTAAAACTTTTACAGGAAATGGCAAGAGAATACAGGGCTTCGATGAGATAAAAAAATATTACTTTCACACTTCTACATATGTTATCCGCACAGATATACTTAAGAAAGTAGCTGATGTATGTTCAGATAACAACATTAGACTTTCAGATACGGTGTTAAGATTTATGTTGATTGCATATGGGCCGTTTGTCTTACTTCCCGAGGTAGTCTCTGTATATAGAGTTACCGGAAAGGGGGTTTGGACAAGTTTAGATGAAAGCAGAAGGTTACAACAGCACTTATCTATGGTACAAAAACTATTTAATATACTCGAAGGGGAATACAAGCAATATCAAGGAGAATTGTTATTTAACGGGTATAAAAGCACATTGAAAGCACTGCTAAAAAAAAGAGACCTGTTACATGCTATTACATATATTCCTTCCTTATTATTTTATGGATTATTTTATAAGATTCCCGCTAAACTTGATAAAAAGAAAACAGAAAACAAGGATTTGCAATAATGGGATATAAACTTGTTAACTTCAAAACATTAGGTGACGAACGGGGATCTTTAATAGCATTAGAAGAAAATTACAATACACCTTTTGCTATAAAACGTGTCTATTATATTTTTGACACAAAAAAAGATGTTGTACGTGGGCTCCATGCCCACATAAAATTAAAACAAATTACAATTGCGGTCAAAGGACATTGTACTTTTGTACTCGACGATGGATACGATAGAGAAGAAATAGTGTTAGACAATCCAAACAAAGGACTTTTAATAGAGGGACTTATTTGGAGAGAAATGAAAGATTTTAGCGAAGATTGTGTTTTGTTGGTTATAGCAAGTGAGCATTATGATGAAAGTGACTATATACGGAACTATCAAGAATTTATTACTAAAGTAATGGAAAATGAAAAAAATAAGTGACTTTTTAATTTGTGATAGAGATGCCACTATTGAACATACATATTATGTAAATAGTAAGCTGCCCAATAGTATTTGTTTTGTTTTAAATTTAGAATTTTTAAAAATAGCCAATCTTAATGACAATATTTCAGCAATTATTACTACAAAAGAGCTTTCTTCGAAAGTCTTAGACTCTACAGGTCTTA
>JALWNS010000483.1 GCA_027083655.1 Bacteroidales bacterium
TTGTAGGTCTTCAATGGTACTGGATATTTATTGGCTTTGTAATGTTAATACCTGTGCTAGGTTATCTTGTTTTACTTGCATTTGGGTTTTATTTGTCCTATCTTGTCGCCTTAAGTTTTGGTAAAGATGTTGGGTTTGCCATAGGTTTGTTCTTCCTGGGGTTTATTTTTTATCCGATCTTGGCCTTTAATAAGGATACCAAGTACTTAGGTCCATCTGTTAGCCCAGATAGTCCTTTTAAGCCTATTAATCCCCAGGAGCAAGGTGGTAATGAACAATAGCAAATTACCATGGAGGGTATATTATAAAGGCTGGCATATTTGTGCCAGCCTTTTTTAATTGTCCGGTGTTAAAACCTTGCATTTTTTTTCTGATATGTTTTTTTCTATTTTTGATAGAAATGTCAAATTCTTAATACATGTCGTTAATAGTTTCAATATCAGGTATACGTGGTACAATTGGAGGGAAACAAGGGGATAATCTCACACCTGCGGAGGTAATGCGTTTTTCTGCAGCTTATGCTAAGTGGTTAAGACAAAAAACAAAAAAGGAAAAACCAAAGGTTGTTGTGGGGCGTGATGCCCGTATTTCAGGAGAAATGGTCGACCGTCTAGTTCAGGGAACACTTTTGTCTCTGGGATGTGAAGTTATTGATATAGGTCTGGCTACTACTCCTACGACAGAGATTGCAGTCATTCATGAGCGAGCCGATGGAGGCATTATAATAACGGCTAGTCATAATCCAGCAGAGTGGAATGCCCTTAAGCTTTTGAACGATAGAGGGGAATTTATTGACCAGCAAGATATTGAAGTGATATTAAAATATTATGATTCGTTTTCAGATATAGAATTTAATGACGTACAGAATTTGGGTATCTTGCTCGAAGGGATCGATTATGTATATAGGCATGTAGATTTGATTGCAGCATTAGACCTTGTGGATGTCGAAGAGATAAAGGAAAGGAAATTTACAGTGGCAGTGGACTGTATAAATTCAGTTGGTGCTATTGCTATACCTGTGTTGCTCAAAAAATTAGGCATTGATAAGATCATAGAGATAAATTGCGTACCTAATGGTCTTTTTGCACATAATCCAGAGCCATTGGAGCAGAATTTGACAGATCTCATGCAGGTGGTCAGGGAAAAAGGGGCAGATGTAGGTTTTGCAGTAGATCCAGATGTTGACAGGCTAGCAATCATAAGCGAAGATGGGACGTATTTTGGTGAGGAATACACACTGGTAGCTGTGGCAGACTATGTTTTACAGTATACACCTGGCACGACAGTGTCTAATCTTTCGTCTTCCCGAGCTTTGAAGGATATTACACACAAATATGGCCAGGAGTATCATGCATCGGCCGTTGGGGAGCTTAACGTAGTCAAAAAAATGAAGGAAGTCCAGGCTGTCATTGGTGGAGAAGGAAACGGAGGAATTATTTATCCTGAGCTACATTATGGACGTGATGCCCTGGTGGGAATAGCACTATTTCTCAGTTATATGGCACGTTCAGGGATGAAACCTTCACAGATACGCGGGCTTTACACACATTATCACATGGCAAAGAAGAAGGCTCATCTTCATGGTATAAAATTTCAAGAGGTAATAGACAGGATTATAGGCCATTACAGTGGAAAAGCCCAGATAAATACCACAGATGGTTTGAAGCTTGATTTTGAAGATGGCTGGGTGCATATCCGCAAATCTAATACAGAGCCTATTGTGCGAGTGTATTCAGAGGCACAGACAAAGGAGAGGGCAAATGAGTTGGCAGACGAGATTATTAACCAATTCTTCAAATCCTAAAAATACTAGTTGCTAAAGTTTAATTTTACAGGTAAATTTTTAGCAAAAAAGTAGCAAAAGAATGCGTAGATTTTTGTTGTACATAAGTTTTTTTGTAGTAATAGGAATGATTTTTTCATGCAATAAAAATTTTAATTATCCGCCAGAGCCAGTTATTGATTTCCAGTATGTCTATGTAAAAGACACTGTAGAGGATAATGAGTTGGCTAATAAAGTTGTACTTTACCAGATAGTTTTTAAGGCCTTTGATGGGGATAATAATCTAGGACTGAGTGATAATGATACAATGGGGGATTTTTCTTCTGGTTCAGATTACTACAATAATTTGTTTATCAGTATATTGAATAAACGTAATGGACAGTATGATACAGTTGATTTGCCACTCAGTCTCAGCTACCGTATACCTAAGGCAGATGTAGTAAATATTTATAATTATTACAAGGCAACGATTATTGTAGATTTGACATTTGATCCTGTGGTATTGGAGAATATGTTGGACACATTTAAGTTCTCGTTTTTTGTGGTGGATAGGGACTTGAACAAGAGTAACATACAAGAAACCCCTGAGCTGACAGTGCAGTTCAGGGGTGTTGCCGGGGATACGATAACAATAATCCAATAATGTCCTATTTACTTAGATGTGGTGGTATCGCTGGGTTTTATAATAATCTTGTCTTTTTTAGGGTCAAAGCTTTTCATGTCATATCTTTTTAAGATTAAGTGGGCTAGATAAATATCCGGTATGCCATAACCGACACGATTATCCGGATCCGATGCATGATCACCACTCATTTGCAATGCACGTAATATTTCCATGTTAGACCTGTCTGGATGGGCTTGCTTTAGACATGCCACTGCTCCTGCAACAGTAGGAGCAGAGAAAGATGTACCGGATGCTACAGTAGGTTTACCTAATGGACTTATTACGGTTGTCCATGAACCCACAGCAGCGACATCAGGTTTTACCCGTCCATCTGCGCTTGGTCCATAAGCAGAAAAATATGTAGGATTACCTTCGTATGTCACGGCACCAACGGCAATAACACTATCGCCATCTGCAGGTGCACCAATATAATGCCATTGATTATCGCCGCTATTACCTGCACTTACAACAACAATTATCCCTTTGCTTGCGGCAATGTCTGCCCCTATTGTGCTAATAGCATAATTTCCATTCATATTTTCGTATGTGTAGCCCCATGTAGTGTCATCGAATGTTTCATAGCCTAATGACGAAGATATAATGTCAACGCCGGCACTATCAGCATATTCTGCAGCAACAACCCAGTTGAATTCTTCTATAGGATATTCGCTGTTTTCGTCTTCTGTACGGAATAGGTAAAATGAAGCTTTAGGTGCAGAGCCTACGAATTTAGATGTCGTTGCAGCAATTGTAGATAAGGCCATCAGTCCATGTGTCTCAGAGCTAAAAACCGAGGTGTCTCTGTCTACAAAGTCATAATATCCCAAGATACGATGCTCCTCCCATAGTGGTTTGAATGCTTTGAGTGTGTTTACACTGTTGAAGCCTGCATCAAAGACAGCTATTACAACGCCCTTGCCGTCATAGCCCAAAGCATGCATAAGGGGAATATTTAGCAGTTTATTTTGCGCAAGGGCAATGCCGTAATTATATGCCATTTCCCATTTTTTAGGGTATATGGATGAGTCGATAACTACGCTATATTTAACCTGTTCGACTGTGCTATCTTTGGGTTGTCTGAATTTTTCTAGTCCTAGGGTATCAATGAAATAGAAGTCTTTGAGTTTTAGTAGTTTAGTAGAATCTGTCTCGTGAATTAGGGCTGCATTTAACCAACGGCTAGTAAGTAGTACGTTGTATCCAGAGTCTCTAAGAATTTGTATGTATTTACCAGAGACAGGGAAGTCTTGTGCTGTTATGGGTATGTTTGATAATTGCCTACGTGCAATAGCTTTGGGTGAGAGGAATAATTCCGGATGTGCAGTGTCAAATTTGGTTGTGTCTTTGTCTTTGAAGAAAACAAGGTAATAGTCTGGTTTGACCTGTGTTTGACCTAAAATTAATGAGGAAAAAATTATAAAACTAACAGTAAAAATCCACTTTTTCATGATGATTATTTGTTTGTTATTTAGTTGTCAAAATTATAAATTTGATAAAGATAACATCATAAATTGTATGAAAATATGAAAAAAGTATTTTTGATAATCATTAGCCTGTTATTTACTGCTGTAGTTTTTGCACAGGAAGAATATTCACTGGAGGAGGAAATAAAAAAGCTTATCCCCTCAAGCGATATACAGGAGTATAATCAAGCACAAGATTTAATCAAGCAAGGAGATAAGCTTAGGTCAGAGGCAGACCAGCTACAGCAACAAGCAGATGATCTTAAGGCTAATATTAATACATTGAAAAAAAGTAAGCGCAAGAAAGCAACAAAACAATATAATGAGTTGTATAATCAAGCCCTCGAAAAATATAATGGTGCATACGTTAAATATCTTCTTGCTTACAAAAAGCTATACAATATTTATGATAAAATTCTGCAAGATTTGTCTTCAAAGATCAATAGCGAGAATAAGCCAACATTTGACCGCTATATTACACTGTCGCATGAGAGCTATAAGACTTCTATGGGCTATGTAAAAAAAGGAGTTGCAGAGAAAAAGGATTTACAAAAGAAAAACAATTTTTACAAGCAAGCTTATGAAATGATAAAGAGGACAATGTCCTACCAGGAACAAGCATTTAAGTTGTATTTTGATCAGATTTATACTCCAAAGACACAGGTTGTAGCAAGCCAGCCAAAGGAAGAAACACAGCAACAGGTCACCACACAGCAGACACAGATCCAGAGGGAACCAATAGTTATACATGATGAGCCAACGAATCAACAGACACAGCAGCAAACCAAGCCCAGGCAGCAGGCACAGCAAACCAGACATGAGCAACCTACTTATATTTATAACCCGCCAGAGCAGACAAACCAGCAGCCTCCCCATGCTACCCAACAGGCACCAAGACAACCTATAACCAAGACGCAGACAAGTGCTAATGTTTATTTCCGTGTCCAGATAGCAGCATCAAGTGTTAAGCTTAGCCAGCAGAAGTTGAGACAGATTTATTCTGGGCGCATCTATGAGGAGTTTGATCCATTTGACAGGCGGTATAAATATTTGACTTATGAGAAATTCCAGACCTATGATCAAGCACGTAATTTTAAGTCTTCATGTGGTGTACGAGGAGCTTTTGTGGTTGCATACAAAAATGGTAAGCGGTTAAGGGATATATGTGAGGTTGTGCCGTGCCACTAATAGCCTCGGTACGAGATTTTTCGGGACAAAGTCTGAATACACTTATTCAAATCTAATAGCTTTGACAGGATCTACTCTTGTGGCAATTGATGAAGGAATAACCATGAATAACAATGTGATTATGACCGTTCCTATATTGAGTGCTAGCCAATACCAGATATTGATGTACACAGGAACATAGCTAACGTAATATGTGTCGGGGTTTAGTGGGATTATGTGGAAAAAATATTGTACTAGGGCAAGAGTAAGTCCAATAGCATTACCCCAGAGCAAGCCACGTTTGAGAATGAACCAGGAATTGTAAACAAAGATTTTGCGGATTGAGCCATTTTTAGCACCCAATGCTTTGAGTATGCCAATAAAGCTAGTTTTTTCGAGTATAATTATTAGCAGGCCTGTGGTCATGTTTATCAAAGCAATGATAATCATGATTGTCAGTATCAGTACAACATTCATATCGACTAGTGTAAGCCAATCAAAGATATCTGGATAAAGATCTTTGAGGTTTTGTACTTTGAGTTTTGGACGATCAGGGTCTAGCCCAAATGACACTTTTCTTTTTAATTCTTCTGTAATTTTGTCAATTTGCTTGAAGTCGTTAATGAAAACTTCATATCCTGAGATGAGGAATTTGCCCTGTTCTGTCCAACCATTTAGTTTTTGTATTTGTCGTATATCAGTTAGTATGTAAATATTGTCAAAGTCCACGAGCCCTGTATTATAGATACCGTTTATTTTGTATTTTCTCAGACGTGGGGGATCCTGTATAAAGAAAGCAAAGGCATTATCTCCTAGATTGTAATTAAGTTTCTGTGCTAACTCCTGTGAGATAACAATTTGTGTTGAAGAAGGAACTGTATCAAGATTTATAATATTGCCCTGGATGAGGTATTGGTTAAAGAAATCCCAGTTAAAATCTTTCCATATACCTTTGAAGACAACGCCCTGAATGAAATCTTTATGCTTGACCAACCCTGCTTTTAGTGCAAATACCTGGACGTGGTTAACTCCGGGTGTGGAGATAACTTTTTGAATAACAGAGGAGTCGAGTTCAATAGGTTCGAGCTCATAGGATTTGTTGGAAGTGTGCTGTGTGATAATTATATGCCCGACAAAACCAGATAGCTTATTTTGTATCTCCCTCCGGAAGCCGACAACAATAGCAATGGACAGAATCATTGTCGCCAGGCTCAAGGCAACAGCAATAGTCGTAATCTTGATTATTAACAAAGAGAGGGACTTGCTATGGAGGTCTCCTTTATTTAATCGCCGTGCTATAAAATATTCTATGTTCATCTGCCGCGTGTTTGTACAGACAAAAATAATTTTTCTTTGTGTAATGTCAAATCTTGGGTGTTAAGCTAATTTTCATATTTTTGTTTTAGACAAATGAAAAATCATGTGTTATGAAAAGATTTTTTTTCTTATTAGTTGTTCTTGGCTTTTTGGTGAATGGCAAAGCCAAGGCTTGTACAAACTTTTTGATAACCAAGGGCGCCACTGCAGATGGCTCAGTTATTGTCACTTATAATGCTGATTCTCATGTCTTATTTGGTGAATTGTATTTCTGGCCTGCCGCTGACTGGCCAGCAGGTTCCAAAGTCGATATATATGAATGGGATACAGGTAAATATCTGGGCCAGATAGACCAGGTGCCACATACTTACCAGGTAGTTGGTAATATGAATGAAAACCAGGTAATCATTGGCGAGACAACATACGGTGGACGTAGTGATTTACATCACCAACCAGGAGCCGTAATCGATTATGGTAGCTTGATTTATATCACTTTGCAGCGTGCCCGCACTGCACGTGAGGCTATACGTATAATGGCCGAGCTCATGGATAAGTACGGTTATGCTAGCGAGGGAGAGAGCTTTTCTATAGCAGATCCCAATGAGGTATGGATAATGGAAGTTATCGGTAAGGGTGAGTATGAAAAAGGTGCTGTATGGGTAGCTATACGTATACCAGACGGTTATGTCTCTGCACATGCTAACCAGGCACGTATCACAACCTTTGAGTATCAGAAGGAAAATAGATGGGATGACCCTGAGGCTACAGTTTTCAATTCCCCTGACGTGATTAGCTTTGCACGTAAGCTAGGATATAAAGGAACAGACGAAGACTTTAGTTTTTCTGATTTTTATGCACCAGTAGATTTTGATGGAGCACGCTTCTGTGAAATACGTGTTTGGTCTTTCTTCAAGTCAATCAATAAGCAGTTTAGACAGAACGAAGAATATTTCAACTATGCCAAAGGAGAGCTGAAGCACGATAAGAAGCTTCCAAATGGACACAGGAATGTTGATAATTTCTGCACCAATCGTATGCCTCTGTATATCAAACCAGACCACAAGCTTACTGTTCATGAAGTGATGAATCTCATGCGCGATCATCTAGAAGGCACAGAGCTGGATATGTCAATGGATATTGGAGCAGGTCCATGGCATATGCCTTACCGTCCACGTCCGTTAGTATGGGAATGTTGTGGTAAAGATTATTTTAATGAGCGTGCAACAGCAACACAACAGACTGGCTTTACTTTTGTTGCACAAGCTCGCTCATGGTTGCCAAATGAAATAGGCGGCTTGTTCTGGTTTGGCGTTGATGATCCAGCAAGTACTGTTTATGTGCCTTTGTATGTTGGCATTAAAAGACCTCCCCAGTCGTATATGCAAGGTAATGGTTCGATGCTAGAGTGGTCGGATGATGCTGCTTTCTGGGTATTTAACCTTGTTAGTAACCTGGCATATTTCCGCTATGATTCTATCCATCCGATAATTGAGAAATATCAACAAGAACTAGAAGAGAAATACATTGCTTACACACCAGCTGTGGACCTGGCAGCTAATACTTTGTATGACAAAGATCCAGACCTGGCACGGGACTTCCTGACAGATTATTCATGCTCAACGGCCGACAATACAGTTAGATTCTGGAAAGAATTATTCCACTTCTTATTTATGAAGTTTAAGGATTTCAATATCATGAAATCACAGGATATGAGGCTATTGGATAATGGTAATAATATGAATATTCCTCCTAGCCCATACCAGCCTGGTTATAGTCCAGAATTTTACAAGGTTATTGTAGAACAGACAGGAAAGAAATTCCTTTATCCAAAAGAAAAGTAAATCCCAGTAAGCTAGATTTTTAGTATAAAAAGGCTGTCGCTGTCGAAATAAATATTTTCGAAAACGGCGACAGCCTTTTTTGCTTGATCGAGCCCTTTTACAAGTTTTTTGATAAGAGAATTTTCTATAGCTCTTTACTATTACATGTTTGTCTCCCAGGTCAAGTCAGAGGAACTGGGGCACAGTTTTTTAGGCATTTGCTCTTATCCGTGAAAAATTAAATTTTTGATTCGCCGTTTTTCTTTAATTCTAAGTATGGAAAAAATTTGCGTATGAGGATCTTTGTAGCCATTTTAGTTTTTGTATGCTCCTTAAATACTTATGCCCAATCGGCCAGACAGTTATGGACCAGTCTTAATGATAAGGATTTGTCCTTTGAGGCTCTTAGGTATGCTTTGGGGGCTTTGCACATGATCGATACCCTCAATGATACTATTATTACAATCATAGATTTTACATTGCCATCGACTCAGAAACGCCTGTGGGTTATTAACCTGAAAAAGCCAGAAGTGCTGATAAAGACTTATGTTGCACATGGTAGGAACACGGGTGAAAATTGGGCATTGCATTTTGGTAATTTGCCGAATTCGAATATGTCATCACCTGGTTTTTTTATCACAGGCAATACCTATTATGGGAGGCATGGTTATTCTTTAAATCTAGTGGGAATAGAACCAGGGATTAATGACAATGCGTTGAGGAGAAGAATAGTATTGCATGGTGCCTGGTATGTCAGCGAAGATTTTATAAAAAAATATGGGAGGCTCGGCCGAAGCAATGGTTGTCCTGCAGTACCAGAGGACCAGGCGTCTAGGGTTATTGATTATATCAAAGATGGAACGCTGTTGTTTATTTATACGAATGACGAAAGTTATTTCCGTAAATCCAAGATAATAAATAGATTGACAGCCAATTAAGAAATGTAGTTATCCCAATCTTTTAATGAAAACATACTAACATAATTGCTTAACTTATAGTGCAAGCAAACTGCAAACACCTTGCACTGGAAAAGGTTTTTTAGACTATTTTTTGTTTATGTATTGTAGCTAAAAAAGAGGCTACCACGACGGCAGCCTCTTAAGAATTAAACATTAGTCTCTGAACCTGTCCATTGCGCGTATTTTCTCTTCGTCCCTCCTGATGGCTCGAGCGGCCATGTAGATGAGAATAGCAGAAATAACAGGGAAAAGGGCATAAACCTCAAGCTTGGAGAAAGTTATTGCCTCGATTTTTGGCAGGGCGTAAAAACGGTAATACATCAAAAGCAGGTAAAAGCCTAAGAGTATTATAATTGTGTAAGTAGCAAGACGCATTTGCAAAATACGTTTCTTGTACAGGAATATTGTGATAAAAGCCAATAAAGCTGCTAACCAATTGATAATGTTCAGGGGGATAGTAGAAAATATTTTTTCTCCCCCTGCAGAATGAAGACTAAAGCCATCCATGATTATTTGTCCGTTGTTGAAGCTATAAAATGGGAAAAGCGAAGCAACTATTAAAAGCACAACGGCAATTAGTAAGTACAAACTCTGAATA
>JALWNS010000484.1:0-5568 GCA_027083655.1 Bacteroidales bacterium
GTATTATACTTATTAGCGAAATAACACATGGCTATGAATTACTTTTTCCATTACTTGTCACATCCACAATATCATATATAACTACCCGGCTATTTATCAAAAATAACGTTTATAGCCACCAGCTGGCTCAAAGAGGCGAGCTCCTAACACATAACGCGGATAAAAATATTTTACGGCTACTCAATGTCAAGGATATAATCGAAAAAGACTTTATTACAGTATTTCCCGACCAGACATTAGGTGATTTGGTAAAGGCAGTGACCATATCACACAGAAACCTTTTTCCGGTTATTGACTATGATGGCCACTTTCTTGGTGTTGTAAGCCTGGATAGAATACGAAAAATTATGTTCAAACCTGAATTATATGACCGCATAAAAGTCAAGGATATTATGTTCATACCACCTGTTGTTGCAAGGGTTGATGAAAGTGCAGCAAGTATTGCAGAAAAATTGCAAAAACAAGCTATCTTTAACATAGCCGTCGTCGACAAGGACAATCGCTATGTTGGATTTATCTCCAAAGCAAACTTGTTTAGCAAATACAGGTCACTGTTAAGCAGATTCTCATCTGATTAATGTCATATTTTTTCACACAAAAGCATTTTTAATTAGCACAAAACCAAATCCAAATATCTAACAAAATGGATCCACGAGTTGCCGATTTCATGAATTGGGTAGAAGCCCGCAATAAGGGGGAAAAAGAATTTCTCCAGGCAGTACAGGAAGTTGCCGAAACACTTATTCCTTTTATTGAGGAAAATCCAAAGTATAAACAAGCTAAAATACTGGAACGGTTGGTAGAACCAGAACGCGTCATAGAGTTCCGGGTGACATGGGTCGATGACAATGGCAACATTCAGGTTAACCGTGGCTATCGAGTAGAATTCAATAGCGCCTTGGGCCCATACAAGGGAGGTCTGCGCTTCCACCCTAGTGTTAACCTCAGTAGCCTGAAGTTCCTGGGCTTCGAGCAAATATTCAAGAACAGCCTGACCACCTTGCCTATGGGAGGTGGCAAAGGGGGTTCTGATTTTAACCCAAAGGGTAAATCAGATGCAGAAATAATGCGTTTCTGCCAGGCTTTCATGACAGAACTTTACCGTCATATAGGACCAGACACTGACGTACCTGCAGGTGATATCGGAGTGGGTGCCAGGGAAATAGGCTATCTATTCGGCATGTACAAAAAACTACGCAATGAATTTACAGGTGTCCTCACTGGCAAAGGTATTGAATGGGGCGGTAGCTATCTCCGTCCTGAGGCTACTGGCTATGGCGTTGTATATTTTGCCGAAGCAATGCTCAACCGTATTGGCGAAAGTATTAAAGGCAAAACAGTTGCCGTCAGCGGTTTTGGCAATGTGGCTTGGGGCGTGGTTAAGAAAGTTAACCAGCTCGGCGGTAAAGTTGTCACACTCTCTGGACCAGATGGATATATCTACGATCCGGATGGTGTCAGCGGGGAAAAGATTGATTACATGCTAGAGCTCCGCGCTTCTAACCAGGACATTGTACAGCCTTATGCCGAAGAATTTGGCGTCCAGTTTTTCCCTGGACGTAAACCATGGGAGCAAAAAGTTGATATTGCTTTCCCATGCGCTATACAGAACGAGCTTGACGGGAATGACGCACGCCAGCTGGTAAACAACGGAGTAATGGCAGTTGTTGAGGGCGCTAATATGCCTTGTACAATAGAGGCCATAAACGTCTTCCAGGACGCCAAGATACTCTTTGCACCTGGTAAAGCTGCTAACGCAGGTGGCGTAGCAGTCTCCGGGCTGGAGATGACACAAAACTCTATGCGCCTGCAATGGACACCAGAAGAAGTAGACCGTATGCTTCAGCAGATTATGAACCGTATCCATACAACATGTGTGACATACGGCACCGAACCTGATGGCTATATTAATTATGTCAAAGGTGCTAACATTGGAGGCTTTGTCAAAGTAGCCGATGCTATGCTAGCCCAGGGCATTGTCTGAGAAAGCCCAGAAAACGAGCTAAAAAAACGGGCGCTGCCATCGGCCAGCGCCCGTTTTCTATTGTCAGTCACTTACAACCGCCCTCGTTTCTTTTGTTTCTCCTTTTATTGCTAATTTAGAACTCGGAACATCTACATGAAATGGTATAATGATTATTTGACTACCCCAATCTATTATTATCTGCGTCTCAAACCAACCCGGAAATACATCATTATCAACATATACATCCCATGTTGCTCTATATATAGTTCCACCTGCTGCCATAAGATTGGACAAAGCCCTAAACCCAGACACAAGCTGGTACGGGTTACTACTATTAATTAAAAATCCACCTGTACCATAAGCTAATTGTGCTAAAACCTGCAAATTTGTTCCACTACCTAAACCAACTGTATGAATAACAACACCTTTATCATTAGCATTATTCACTACATCGTCTATTGTATACCCACCGTCAGTATCTTCTCCATCTGTGAACAAAAGTACATATTTATAACCCATAGGCCCATCATAATAAACGTCATCTGTCGCAGCATATGCCGCTTTATACAGAGGGGTTCCTCCATCTTCCATATCTTTGAGAAGATCTAAAATATCAAAAAATCTTGTGCCATCAGTAGTATAATCACCCCAGGAGGTTATATCATACGGAAGCTGACCTCCTGAAGCAAATGCTAGTAAATGCCCATAATTTGATTGTAAATTAGAAAAAAAGATTTTTGCTCCTATAATTCTACTATCACTTGGGTCAGTACTTGAAATACTACCTGATTGGTCAATAGTTACAGCTACTGAATATCCATTACCATAAAAATAATCTTTTTCTAAATCTATTAGAGTAAAGTCATAATAATTACCAGAAGAAAAATAATCATCCTCTATTTCAATATCAGAAGAAGTTAAATCTGTTACTAATCTTCCAGCACTATCTGCAAAAAAGAAGGTCAGCTCAAAAGTAGCATGATTAGAGCTATAATCTAGTACTCTAGCATTAATAATACCACCTGAAGGCAAAGAAAAAGGTGTAATTGTAATAGTCACTAATTGATTATCCTCTGTTATTTTGATTTCTTCCTCTGCAGATCTGTATCCGTCCCCATCAACTGAAATTATATATTTTCCATAAGAAGCATCTGTAAAATAAGCCTTACCAGAGTTATCCGTCACTGCATCTACTAATAAATTACCACTCCTGTCATAAACCTGGACCGTAACACCACTAACAGGAAAATTTCCATATTCATCCACAACCAATACAGAAAATTCGTACGACTCTAAATACTTACACGAAGAGAAAGTAAACAGTAAAAATAATGCCCCGATAAAAATTTTAAATAGCTTCATAATTTTTAAGTTTTAAATTTTTATTAGGGTTTTATCTATTTTACTAATTACCTCTAAGCAAGGCTTGTAATCTAATATTTACCTCTGGTCTTATTAATACCCCTCACAAAAAGAAGGCTGATAATCAAAACAATAACAGATGGCTTAATAAAATTCACAATACAATTTTTATTTATTTTTAAACAAAATAAATAATTTACAAAAAATTTTTAACAATTTTTCGTCAAATCCTAAACAATTGGTTAAACCATTAATATTACTTAAAAAGAGCAAAACATAGCTCACAAAACCATCAAAAATAACAGCTCATACCCTATCTAAAATGATAAGCCTCCAACTCAATAACCAAAACGTGGGTTAACCACATTATTAAATATATCACCAAACGTGTAACTTATACCTCCATAGACAGAGTAATTATATTGAGTAGCAAGAGCCTGCTGGCTTGTGAGTATCTCCTCCAAAGAAGCACCACCCTTAGGCAAGTACAGCTGATCGTGTACCAGTCCAATACTACCTAACATGTACACAGACATACCTTTAAACACTCGAATGCTAAAACTCGTTGACAAAGACAAATTGTTTTTTGTAAAATCATGCAAATAAGTACTTCCATTGAGAGATATGTCAATACTTCCCCATTTCTTAACCACTTCATAGGCAAGTGAAAGTTTTTGCTTCCACAACAACTCCTGTGTTTTATCAAAAATTGTAGTGTCAATATAATCATAATACTCAGGACCAATGGTATATAGGATACGCATCTGGTGTATTGTTGACTCGCTGTAAGGGAAAAGATTATATTCGATACCAGGCTTGAAGTCAAAACCAAAATCAATATTTCTATAGGTAGAATGTTCTGCATTTGTCTCTGCTCCAACAGACCAGTGGTCAGATATACTCTTGACTATTAATGAATTAAATAAAGCACTGGTCTTGACACTATGGTATATGTAATCTTCGCTAATCTGGTAGCTCGAGAAATACTTGCTCCCACTGAGGCTAAAATCCATTATCCACTCATTAGTAACTCGTGAGGCTTTAAAACTTGTACTAAGATAATAAGTTTTTACAGAGCTCTCACCCGAAGCCATACCTTTTGCACTGAGCCTGAAAATCCAATTATTCCAGTTAGTTGCCACTACTTTTTCCACCTCTTTCTTGGGGAGATTCTCTTCTACTGTCAGATATTCAACCAATGGAGAATGCGCAACATATCTAGTCAGACCAATCTTTAGATATTGGACAGTCTTGCTTCTGATCTCGTCATCTGTCTCATCTGCTTTTGTAAAGAAACGCAATGTATCATTCTGGCCTTTAAACAGCTTCTGACCTTCAAATATTATTGTATAACGCTCTCCGTTATTACCTGCATCCTCACTGACAATCAGGATATAAACTTCTGCTTCGTATGCATCCCGTACATAATTGACAAACCTGACATGCTCCTTGATATACTGCAGATCACAGTATCCTGGACAGTCTATAAAAACTTTTGGAGCTTTCTCCCTGATAAGGGCTGTATCTGGCTCCTGGGCCCTAATTACCCCAAAGGCCATAACCAAAGAAAAAACGAAAAGTAACCGCTTCATAGCTATCCGTTTTATTTTTTTTATATTTTTCAAAAATAAAATCAAAACTACATTTCAAAAATTTTTCTAATTTTTAACGGGGAAAAACTAAATTTGTTATATAAAACCTATAAATCCTTTTGAGATGAAAAGATTGAGTTTTTTGCTAATAACCCTTGTACTGGTACTAGGCTATGGGTGTAAGAACGACAAAAAGGCAGAACAGGACAAGCCCCACGAATATGTATCAGAAAAATACGGTTTTGCCATAACATTTGACCACGAGCCAAAGAAGCAAGAGTCTGTTGTCCCGACTAATATCGGAGATGTGACAGCCATAGCTATAGGTGATGACCAGGGCGACCAGGCTTATATTGTCTATGTAAATATTTATCCTGATAAATATAAAGATCAGGTTAATCCTTCAGAGGCTATTAAAAAGCAAGTCTTAGAGACAGCCCAAAACCTGAATCTCACAGTCATTGAGGAGAAAGAAAATAACTTTGAGAACAAACCAAGCTATTACATATATGCCGAAGATGTGGAGAATAACCTATATGCCGTAATTCAGGGTATTGCCTCTGGCACTCATGTATATGTAATAGCTGCCCTTGCCCAGGGTGAGCATGGAGACCAGGTGGTCAACTCAAAAGGCGAAGAATTCATTAA
>JALWNS010000484.1:5578-9768 GCA_027083655.1 Bacteroidales bacterium
GAAAAATTCCATCCTTGCCTGAAAGGTTTTTCAGACCTTTCAGGCAACCTGCGTCATCTAAAAACTTCACCGTCATACACTCCTCATCACTTAGCATCAATCCAGAAAGCTCGTCCCGACCTTTCAGGTTATCAACAATGTCGTCTTAATATATCTTAGACTCAGAAAACAACTTCATTTTACCAGTCTTTTTCTCTAAACTTTTTTATCTTTGCACAAAACTTTTAAATACCACCGTTTTAATGAAACTAAAACTAAAACGTCCCATTGCATTCTTTGACCTGGAGACAACAGGTGTTAATGTCACCAAAGACCGTATCATTCAGATATATATACTGAAAATCCACCCTGACGGTAAAGAAGAAGGACTTGGTTATCTTATCAATCCTGAGCAGCCAATTAGCAAGGAAGTGACCCAACTCACCGGCATAAGCAACGAAGATGTCAAAGATGCTCCAACCTTTCGTGATGTAGCCCAGGAAATTTATGATTTCATCAAAGATTGTGACCTGGCAGGCTTTAACTCTAACCGCTTCGATATACCCCTTCTGACAGAGGAATTCCTCAGGGCTGGAATTAACTTCGACCCTGCTGACCGTAATATGGTTGATGTACAAGTTATTTTCCACAAAATGGAAAAACGTGACCTGTCCGCAGCTTACAAATTCTATGTTGGCAAGGAGCTAACAGACGCCCATAGCGCAGAAGCAGATACACGTGCAACCTATGAAATACTCAAAAAACAATTGGAAAAATATGCAGACCAACTGGAAAATGACATCGAAAAATTATCCCAATTCTCCACATACGATAATGTCGGCCGCAAAGCCGATCTTGCAGGTTATATCGTCTATAATGAAAATGGTGAACCTGTAATAAACTTTGGTAAATTCAAAGGCCAGCGGGTAGTCGATGTATTTGAGAAAGAACCAGGCTACTTTGACTGGATAATGCGTAGTGATTTCCCTCTTTACACAAAAAAAGTATTTGAAGCTATCAGATTATCAATGAAATTTGGTAATACATCTGTCGGTAAGCGTAAAATCTAATAAAATAATTTTCTTACTTTTGCAAAGCTTAATAACAAAACGGGTTAGCTATGTTTGAAAACTTACAGGATAGGCTTGATAAAGCGTTTAAGGTCTTTACCGGGCAACACAAAATCTCTGAAATAAATGTTGCCGAAGCAATCAAAGAGATTCGTCGTGCTCTTGTTGATGCAGACGTCCATTACAAGATAGCCAAAGAATTCACAAATAAAGTCAAAGAAAAAGCTATAGGCCAGGAGGTTATCAAGTCGGTCAACCCCCGCCAGATGATGGTAAAAATCGTTTATGACGAACTGATTGACTTGATGGGCGGGGAGAAAGCAGACATTAACCTCAAGGGCGACCCTGCTGTAATTCTTCTCTCTGGTCTGCAGGGTTCGGGTAAGACAACCCTGGCCGCCAAGCTTGCTAATTTCCTCCGCAAAAAACACAACCGCAAGCCTTTGCTCGTAGCCTGCGACATATACCGTCCTGCCGCTATAGAACAGCTCAAGGTACTCGGCCAACAGATAGACGTTCCGGTCTATAGCGAAGAAGATAACAAAGACCCTGTCAAGATAGCCCAGAATGCCATAAAATTCGCCAAACAGAATGGTCTGGATACAGTTATAATTGATACCGCCGGCCGTCTGGCTATTGACCAGGAAATGATGGACGAAATATCACGCATTAAAAATGCTGTAAATCCTTCGGAGACACTCTTCGTCGTCGATGCAATGACCGGTCAGGATGCAGTTAATACTGCAAAAGAATTCAACGATGTACTGGACTTTGACGGTGTTGTACTAACCAAATTAGACGGTGATACACGTGGTGGTGCTGCCCTGACAATCAAATACGTTGTCCAGAAACCAATAAAATTCATCGGTACAGGTGAAAAAATCGATGCCATTGACTACTTCTACCCAGACCGTATGGCCGAGCGTATCCTGGGCATGGGTGACATCAAAACACTCGTGGAAAAAGCCCAGGAGCAGATTGACGAAGAGGAAGCCCGCCGCCTGCAGAAGAAAATAATGCAGAACAAGTTTGACTTTGATGACTTCCTCAAGCAGATCCACCAGATAAAGAAAATGGGTAACCTCAAAGATCTGATTAGCATGATACCTGGCCTGGGCAAACAAGTGAAAGATCTGGACATTGACGATGATTCCCTCAAACACATAGAAGCTATTATACTATCAATGACCCCTGAGGAGCGGCATAATCCTACGCTTCTCAACGGTAGCCGCAAGAAACGAATAGCACTGGGGAGCGGTACGACAGTACAAGAGGTTAACAATCTAATCAAGCAATTCATGGAGATGCGCAAGATGATGCGCATGGTTACAGCAGGCCGTCCAGGTGCGCGCCCAGCTAAAGCCACAGCTACATTGCCTGCAATCCACAAGAAGAAAAAGAAGAAAAAGAAGAGACGGTAAAAGAAAAGCCAGGCTGCCCGAAAGGGCAGCCTGGCTTTTTACTGGACACCCAAAAAACTACTCATTATCCTTTGCTTTAGGACTGGTGACACCCAATCCACCAAATGTTAGTCCCACCATTAATGCTTGAAACTGTTTATTAACAGGATAAACATAGCTTACATCAAGACCAAGGTCTAAACCTGTTAATTTCGTCATTTTGATTGACAATCCACCTGTAAGGGTAAAACTACTATATTCATAATTAACTTTAGCCCCATCTCCTATAACAACGGTCCCCAGATCAACGCTCTGACCTGTTTTATTTTCTAACTCCACACCATAACTATAACCACCCAGGCCTACATATAGAAAAGACAATAATCCCTTGGTATGAAGAAAAACATAACCCATGTTGAATTCTCCCCCACCAAATGTATATTTAGCCTTGACCCCAGACAGGTTGTTAGCGCTCATAAATGAATTGCCAAGGCCACTACCTCCAATAACAACACCGTTGATAATAGCTAAACCACCACCGCCTAATACTGGCATATCTGAAGCTAGACGGTTGTCTAAACCTGTAATGTTAGCATTCATTACCGGAGCATAAAAAAAGTGATTATAACCGGCAAAGAAATAACCTCCTCCACCAGACTGTGCAAATGCACTGATAGTTATAATCAAACCCAAAATAATTGAAACAATACGTGATTTCATAAGCTCTGATTTTTTGGTTTAATTGAAATATACTGTTGCAAAGTATCAACATAATCTTCAAAAGCATTCAACCCTGCTTCTGTAAGCTTTACAATGGTGTGCTGGTAGTTATCTTTAAAAGTCTTTTCTATTTTTACATAACCAGCTTGTTCAAGCTTCCTGAGCTGAACACTCAAATTACCTGCTGTAGCACCTGTCTCACGCTGTAAAGTCTTAAAATCTGTATCCCCATTTGCAACTAAATAAGACATTACTGCTAGCCGTAAATGTGAATGAAGAATAGGATCTAACTGTTTGTATGTCATTTTTTTCTTGCTTTTAACTCCATTAACACACCAGGCAAAAAGATACATACCAAAGCTATTACACCCATATAAATTAACAACTCATCTACATTATTCAAATAAAGTGAAAAATATGCCCCTAAATTCATCATCAAAGCTCCTATAACCAAAATCCCGCTACGTAACATCACACTGCTGACAAAATAACCAATACTTATTATTAACATAATGATAAACGTAGATACAAATCCCAAATTGTGAAAACCAAATGCTACAACAAAAATGTTAATATTAAGAATTAACCACATCCAACCAAGTAAACTGGCTAAAAAATTCTTCGATTTTTTCTCCTTACTGTACTTAACAGTAAAATAAACAAAGGTTAATAATGCCGCAACTAAATAAAGCCAATTGATAAGATATGCCTTTTCTAATCCTGCTTTACGTAAAAAATAATAACCGAAAGAAATAGTGGCTATAACCAAACCCCAGAAAATAAACACAATACCACTCTTTTCAAATTTTATACGGGCCTGTTCAATGGTTTCTTTTATAACCTTAAAACTTTGGTCTACCGAAAAATTGTTTTCCATAACAAATAAGTTTAACATTTAGATTTAATGTAAATATAAACTAATTTATAAAATAAAGCAACTAAAAATGAACTAAATTTTTAATTACACATTAGTAACAATAAAAATTACTATTTAAAATCACTACTATTCAGTAAGTTATAA
>JALWNS010000485.1 GCA_027083655.1 Bacteroidales bacterium
TCCCCTTGGTGTTTTTAAACATAACACAAAGTCACTCAAAGCCCGTTCACAAAATAGCTCAAAGAAACTTCGCATCCGTCGCGGTTTCCCTTATTCTCAAAACAGAACCCGGCGAAAAGAAAAAAATCGCTTAGTTTGCTCGCATGTGGATGCGTCCCTTGCCACAGGTGCTGCGAGCACTCCGAAATGGCGCGAAGCGACGATGTTTGTTTACAGACGATATGGTATCAGGACGATTTTTCCCCTGACCTGTACTCAGCAGGCATATGAACTAAAATGGCACACAATAAAAGGAATTTATCAAACCTGTATCATGCCGATAGGCAAGCTTACAAATCGGCAGGCAGGGCAAGCCGCAAACCGTAATAATAGGCCTTATAGTCAGGAGAATCACGATAAGCTACACGTGCATAATAGGCGCCGCTGATACATGAACCTCCACGTATAACTCGCAGAGAGCCCGATCTAGGTCCCATTGGATTTTTCTTAGGACTGCTGCTATAATAACTGCTACTATACCAATCCCAGCACCACTCCCATATATTGCCGCTCATATCATACAGGCCAAGCTCATTTGGCTTTTTCTGTCCTACTGGATGTGTTTTGCCGTCTGAATTTCCACCATACCAAGCAACCTCATCAATATTATCACTGCCTGCGTATTTATATCCCTGAGACTTCTGTCCTCCCCGTGCTGCATATTCCCACTGTGCCTCTGTTGGCAAACGGAAGCCATTGGCTGTTGTGTCAAATGAAACTTGATAACCATTAATTTTGTAATATGGTTTAAGTCCTGTCATCTCACTAAGTTTATTACAAAACATGACTGCATTATACCAGGTAACAAACTCTACAGGACAATCGCCGCATTTATGGATACTTGGATTATATCCCATCACAGCCTTCCATAACTTTTGTGTCACTTCATATTTGCCAATGAAAAAGCTACTTAATGTAACTGTATGCACAGGTCTTTCATCTGCATCACCATTATTGCTTCCCATCTGGAATGTCCCCCCCTTTACAAATACCATAGGATATTCAACTCCATTAATGTTAAAGACAAAATTTTTTTGTTTTATTGAGTCTAGTGCCATTGATATTTGAGTTGTATCCATGTCTGAAGGAAGTATCGCAGGTACAGGTTCTGTGTTTAATTTTGATTTGTTCAGAAAAACAAAACCAATGACAAAAATAATGATAACTAAAGCACTGATAAGAACCTTCTTGAAATTAATTTTTGGCGGTACGGGTTGTCCCTCATTCTTATTTTTCTTTTTTGCAAGTTCCTTTTCTAATCTCTCCTTTTCCTGCTTTAAAACAAAAATCTCTCCTTGCTTTTCGCTTAATTGCTTTTGCAATTCAGATTTTTCTTCCTCTAGCTCAGAAATTTTATCCTGAAGCGATTTAATTTCATCTTCTAAATTGCTCTCTGTGGCTTGCTTAGATTGTAGTTCTGACTGCAACTCCTGCAATAACTTTTCCTTCTCTGCTAATTTTTTGCTAAGATCTTCAACTTGTTTTCTGTCAACATTATAAAATTTCTCAAGTTCCTTTTTATAAATTCCCACAATATCAATATAACCAAGCAAACGCTCTATCTGCTGTTTTGTCTTTGGATGGTTACTTAGATTATTAGCATCTTCCAGTGCTTGCTTGAGCAATGCCTTTGCACGGCGTAAGTCATTATCCTTTAGAAATTGCTCTGCTGTTTCTATATCCTTTTCTATATCTGGCAATAGATCTAAATCAGTATCATAACTTCTGTTCTTGAAAAAAGCAATATTTTGTATTCTCTGTGTTGCTTTCTGCGTTATGTTAAACCCTTTATCTTTGAGAGAAAACTCCAACTCTTTGTAAATAACAGGCACAGGTAGGGCAGGCAGGTCTTTTTTCTTTATACCTTTTTCCAGAATTTCAATCAATGCACCTGTAAAATCAGTATATGTAGCATTCTCATCATAAGTAGCCTTTTCTTTCGGTCCTGCTGCAGCTAACAAAGCAGAACCTTCAGGAATTTCTACGTCCTCATCTCCCAATGTAGCACCACCCGAATGGCAAGAATCTAAAATATACAACCTTTGAGAAATGCCCGAACCTTTCTCAAAAATAACTTTTATACTACCCCATGATATACCAGTATCCTTAAATTCTTTGAGAGTATCACTGGTTGCTAAAAAATATGGAGAATTATAAATATAGCCATGCCCTACAAAATAGAAAATAACTGTATCTAAAA
>JALWNS010000486.1 GCA_027083655.1 Bacteroidales bacterium
GCTTTTAGGGAAGTTTTGGGTAAAAATAAGTTATTTTCTGATATAGAGTTAGATGACTTTTACTACATAGGGCAGATTATACTGTCTGATTTCAATGAGATTGATAATTACCTGATTGACCCACATAATATCTTTATCAATCTGGTAGACCTGGAACGCCTTTCAGACAAGGATTTTTTGACACAGGAGCAACAGGAGGCTATTAGCAGGTATTGGAAACATTATAGTGGAAAACAGAATTTAAATTTCTTTCTGGAGCTATTCTCCAGTCTAACGGATATATATTGGAAGTTTAGGAAGAAACTACTAGACAAAGGCCGAGTTTATAGTGGGCTTCGCAATAGGCTTATAGTTGAAAAGCTAAGCCAGGGGGAAGATTTATTTGGACAGTGGGATACAGTGGCTTTTATCGGGTTTTATGCTTTGAGCAAATCAGAACAGGAAATAATGAAATTTATAAAGAAAAAGCACCAAGCACATTTTTATTGGGACTATGATAATTATTACTTCAAGGACCGCGACCATGAAGCAGGGTATTTTCTCCAGAAAAACATAGACTTGCTTGGACAAGAAGATATAGGGGATAACGATAACCTGTTAAAAGATACAGAAATAGAGGTTGTTTCGGTACCCAGGAATGTTATGCAAGCAAAAATATTGGACTGGGCAATGAAAAGAATGGGGCTTGCAGACAATCCGGCAAAAGTGAATAACACTGCAGTTGTTTTACTTGATGAGAGTTTGTTGTTTCCTGTGCTTTATTCCATGCCTGAGTATGTACCTGGAATTAATATCACACTTCAATTTCCGTTTTATCTCACATCTTTTTATTCTTTTTTAAATAAATGGCTATATGTTTTGTCACAGTTTTTACGGAATGGGCAGGTATATTATAAAGATTTCCAACTTTTGATTTCTAGTGAAGTGATGCAAAAATTTTTCCCGGATTTTGTTAGGGACTTTAACCAGAAATATCATTCGTATCCAGATCTTCAAATAACGTTGGATTATCTCAAGGGGCTGGACCAGTATGATGTTTTGTTTGGCCTAGGTAAGATGCAAGCCCGGGAACTGGTAGAAATGGTTTTGTCCCTGGTTCACAGGATATATAAAGATGCAGATGATTTTGAACGGGAATATATCTTTCACATCCATAGTCATTTGCAAAGCCTGAAGAAACAGATCAATGAATTGAAAATTGATTTTAGTGCAGAGATTATGGTGTCATTGCTACGGCAGATGTTTTACTCCATACGTGTGCCTTTCGAAGGGCAGAAAATCAATGCCTTGCAGGTGATTACTATAATGGAGACTAGAAATTTGGATTTTGATAATGTCATAATTTTGAGTGCTAATGAAGGTATTTATCCGCCAATCAAGCGTGGCCAGTCGTTCTTTCCCGAGTTTGTGCGTGCCGCATATCAGTTGCCAATTCTGCGTTATCAGGACTCACTCTTTAGCTATTTCTTCTACCGTCTATTACAGAGGGCTAAGAAAGTCATGATAGTGTACAATTCTGTTTTGGACAAAGGAGTGGAAGGTAAAAGCCGTTATATTTTGCAACTGGAGAAAGAGACCGGCCTTATAAAAGAGAATCATGTATTTACGGATGTTTTGACCTTGCCAAAAGAAATAGTTGAAGGTGAAGTGGAGAACCTACCCGAGACTGTGCGGAGTATATCTGTCTCTGCTATTAATACTTACCTTACATGTCCCAGGAAATATTATTATCATTATGTGATAGGGCTACAGGCACCTGAGCAAGATAATGACCTTGAAATGACAGATGCAGAGTTTGGTACGGTTGTGCATTATACGCTCGAGACATTATACGCCGAACTACAGGAGAGAACAGGAAATAATATAACAGAACATGATTTAAAGAAGGCAAAGCAAGAGGTGGATGATTTTCTTATTAGAGCATGGCAGGAATTTAATCTAGAGCATTTTTATAATAAAGGTTTCTTCAAGATCTTATACGGTGCCATGAAAGAATATGTTAACAATGTATTGGATTTTGATCTCAAATACGCACCCCTTAGTGTTATCTCCCTTGAAAAGAGGAAAGGTAAATATGAAACAAATTTTGATATTGGAGAGGGTAGGCAGATTAAACTATATGGTATTATTGACCGCATTGACCGAAGTGGGGAGTTTGTGAGATTGATTGATTACAAGACAGGGAAAAAAGAGCTTATTGTTAGTAATTTTGATAAATTATTTTCGCAGGAACATAATAAAGAGGTCTTCCAGTTGTTGTTTTATAAGCTTTTGGTTAAGGATAATTTTAAGGGACAGAAAGTAATACCTGTTCTTTATAGTTTGCCTTTGCTCAGAAGTAGAGGCTATACAGGTTTTATAAAGCTAGCTGGGATAGTTTATTCTCCTGATCTCACGCATGTATTGGATGATATGGTAATTCCCGAGTATGAAGAAAGACTCAGGGTGTTGTTGAGAAAAATCTTGTTCGAGGACAGAACGTTTCCAAAAACCGGAAAGAGTGATACTTGTAATTATTGCCCATATCTAGAGCTTTGTAATTAGCGTGATTTGTGTTTTTATTTGGATAAATAAAATAGTATTTTTAAGCGCAGAAAAACTGCAAATCATTTTTATCTCATGAAGGGTAAAAGCCTTGTTTCTATTGCAGATCTTACTCCTGATGACATTCTGGAGATTGTCAAGCTAAGTGAGTTTTTTGAGCATAATCCACAGCCTAATTTGTTGTCAGATAAGGTAGTAGCTACAGTTTTTTATGAGCCTTCTACCCGTACAAGATTGAGTTTTGAAACAGCAGTCCAGAGGTTGGGCGGCAGGATTATTGGGTTTGCCGATGCCCAGACTTCTAGCGTTCGTAAAGGTGAGAGTTTGAAAGATACCATACTCACTGTAGCTAACTATAGCGATTTGATTGTCATGCGCCATCCTCTCGAGGGTAGTGCCCGTTATGCGGCAGAAGTTTCACCTGTACCAATAGTTAATGCCGGGGATGGAGCTAATCAGCATCCTACACAGACATTATTAGATCTTTATTCGATACAGAAAACGCAAGGAAGGCTGGATAATCTTAATGTTTTTCTGGTTGGCGATCTGAAGTTCGGCCGTACAGTCCATTCTTTGATTTTGGCCCTGTCGCATTTTAACCCTAAGTTTGTCTTTATTTCCCATCCAGACCTTTGTCTACCCAGGGAATATATTTTGTTTCTTGAGAATAAAGGCATAGAGTTTCGTGAGCAAATAGATTTTACGGATCTGAAAGATGCAGATATTTTATATGTTACGCGGGTGCAAAAAGAGCGTTTTTCTGATCCAATTGAATATGAGAAGGTCAAAGATTTCTATCGCCTGACACTAGATATGCTAGAGGATACTAAACCAAACCTCAGGGTAATGCATCCTCTCCCACGCGTGGATGAGATAGCTACAGATGTTGACACAAGTCCCAAAGCATATTATTTTCAGCAAGCACGTAATGGTGTTTTTACACGTCAAGCAATAATAGCACGTATTTTAGGACTAAAATAGGAGGAGCTATGAAACGGTTTATATTGTTTTTGATTGTTATTAACATACTGGCAGGTTGCTCCGGCAAGGAGAAAAAGGATAAAGTAAACCCCGAACGCGTAATTGATAGTATTACAAGGTTGGCTGTAGAGAGAAATGACTCTTTGCGCAGAGAAGATTATAGCTCTGTTATCCGTATAGACACACCCTCTGTTGTATTCTTTATGCCTGATTTCGATGAACAGCAGAAAGCATACAGGTTTTATGGGTATTATAGTAAGTTTGAATTGGAACAAATATTCCGTAATTTCCGTCGCCTTTATACAATAGCTAGACCAGAATTGCTTAAAGACAGTATTAATACATTCTTGACTTACCATTGGAAATTTAGCATAAAGACAGATAGCGGATATGTAGATTTTGACCGTAAGGCTCAGGAAGAATTACTGGGATTTATCCTGGCAGATGGGCATAGACAACCGCAAATATTTTATGGTCTTTACCGTTTGCGGGATTTTCAGAAACTAATACAAGATTATTTTAATAAACCTGATTTTGAGCTTAAAGAAAAATATGTGCCTGTTCAACCAACGCGTGTCGAAGGCAACCCTTGATTTTTAATTTGTTCGTATTTTAATGTCCACCATGCGCCAAGGTAGCTTGAGAGATAGCCTATTATAGATCCGGCAAAAATATCAACAAGGAAATGCTCAGACAGGTACATCCTGGAATAACCAATCAAAATAGCAAGTATAAGGTAAAGCACCTGTAACCATTGCTTGCGGGTAAGAAATGCCAGGAAAAATAAGATAGCAAAGGCAGTAGCTGTATGCCCAGAAGGAAATGAGTTGTAGAAATGGATTTTTACCCCTTCGACTAGGTGCAGTTGATAATCAGAGTAAAAAGTCTCAAAAAATTTAACAGGACGGTACTCTTTGACAGTATGCTTCAGTAGTTGTACAAAGAAGTTGAAAATGAGAGCGGAAAGCAGTAATCCTCCTGCCTTTTGTTTGTGTGTTATGGCCAATACTGTCATAACAAATACAAGAGCCCAACCACTACCTAAGTATGTTAGATATTTGAAAAAGACATCAAGCACAGGGCTATTGTGGCTATTGATATAAAGATGTATCTCATGCCTTGGATAAAGGATGAGGATTATTGTACTTATTATCAGGAATATAGAGTATCCGATTGTGAAGGCTTGCGTTCTTTTATAAATTTCTTTTATAGTATCCATTTTTATAACTTTGATAAATAGTAAACGCAAGCAAATATAAAAAAATGGTTGTAAAACTAAGTGATTTTAATGAGCAATTCCGGACACGGCTTTACCATCAAATACAGGAGATTGAGCGTCAAACACTTGCCGAAGTTGTTGTTATAATACGCGCACAATCTGATAAATATATGGATATTTCACTTTGGGCTGGTTTTGCCCTGCAAGTATTTATTACACTTTTTATGTTATTTTCTCCATTTATATTTAATCCTTATGTTATTTCCATTACTTCATTGTTAAGTTTTTTGTTAGGTTATCTTCTTGTGCAGACTACTACACCTTTAAAGCGGATATTGATCAGAGATAGTCGCAAACGCAAAGCTGTAGAGATCCATGCTAGAGCAATTTTCCAGAAAGGAAAAATACATTACACACGTGAGCATACAGGGCTTTTGATTTTTGTTTCTGTGTTTGAAAGAATGGTTTATCTTGTGCCAGATGTAGGCCTCACTACAGCTATACCAGAACATATATGGCAGGAGATAGAACAGAAGTTTAACAATATCTTCAATGGAGATGATTTCGTTACAGAGGCTCTTCTGCGTGAGCTTACCGGACTAAAACACTTGCTTAACAAATACGTGCCTCCTGTGGAGGATGATATTAATGAAATACCAGATGATCTTAAGGTTGAATTGTAAAAAATTTTTCTTGATATGATACAACGTAGTAAAAAAATAATTCTTCTCACTCTGCTATTGATAGCTTTTGCTTTTGTTGCTATGGCCCGCCCCGGAGGAGGGCATGGTTATAGCGGCGGTGGATCATGGGGTGGAGGCGGTAGCTTTGGCGGCGGAGGAGATGGTGGTTCTGTGCTCTGGCTTCTATACCTCTTGCCTCCGGAGATAAGTATCCCCTTGATAATAATCGTTGTGCTTTATGGAATTTTTCGCCGCCAGAGGCCTGCAGAGAATTTTACAATGGTTTCGACGCCTACATATACCAATTTTATCAACAGTAGTATGGCAGTGGCACGGGAGATTTCACAGCTAAAAGCTCTGGATCATAATTTTTCGCGCGTGTTGTTTCTAGATTTTGTCTCGTCCTTGTATATGAAATTTTATGAGTACCAGGATAATAAAAAGATGTTAAAGACGCTTAACCCTTTCTTTGACAAGCAATTATTGGATCGTTTCCTGCAGGATCCTGTGCGTTTTACTATCAAGGAGATTGTTATTGGAGGAATGAACATAGAACGTATAACTCTAGGCGAAAAAGTACGGATACATTTGCGTATCAAGTCTAATATGACGATTGTGGCCAATGGCAGGCCTATGCGTTATATCATAGATGAGCGTTGGACCCTGGAGCGTGACAGGGATGTGTTATCACCCGGACCAGAGAAAATGCACACAGTGACATGTCCTGCTTGTGGTGCTCCTGCAGATTTTAATGATGCTGGTTATTGTAGCCATTGTGGCACGCTAATAGTGCCAGGTAAGAAGCAATGGTATGTTGTAGCCCGCAAAGTGTTTGATTTTTCTATACACAGCACGCAATCAATGTTGACTTATGCGCAAGAGAGGGGTACCAGCTTGCCTACTGTTTATGACCCATATCTTCAGGCAAAGAAAGATCAGTTCTCTTCTATACATGGTATATCTTGGGCAGCTTACGAGCAGCGTTTTGTCCAGCAGATTGTACGTCCAGTTTTCGGCGAAGTGTACAAAGCATGGTCAGGGCTTCAATGGAACCGTGTGCGACATCTTCTCTCAGACCGTCTGTGGGAGTCTTATCGTTTCTGGATAGAAGCATACAAAGATCATGGTTATCGGAATATTCTCGATGTGCATATAGAACGTGTCGAGGTTGCCAAAGTAGAGATTGACCGTTTTTACGAGTCAATAACTGTGCGTATCTACGCCCAAGGGCTGGATTATATCATAGATAAGAATGGCAAAGTAGTGGCAGGAAATAGCCGCAGCCCGCGCCGATTTAGTGAGTATTGGACATTTATCCGGCGTAGTGGCGTGGAAAAGGATCAGATTGATATGAAACATTGTCCTGCCTGTGGTGCTCCGGCCGACCGTATTGGCCAGTCTGGTGTTTGCGAATATTGTGGAAATAAAATTACTTGGGGAGACTTTTCGTGGATACTAGCTATTATTACACAGGATGAGGAATACAGAGGATAAAAAGCTGGATTTTATTTTACCTTTCGCCTCTCCCACAGGTAGAAGGCCTTGAGTAATGAGTAATAACCCATGGCACACGATGCGATTAGGCCGCGCATGCCATCCAGCAAGCCGAGCTTGAGGATGTAATTCTTTGTAAAAGCTAGCAGTGGGCTCAGCATGAGACGTCGTAAACCTACACGTTTTCCCTGCATGGCAGCATCTTCTGCCCATAGGCGTGCATATTTATCCAGGCGTGTGATGAAGTCGCTAAGGTCACGGTAGGAGTAATGGAGCAGGTATGAGGAGAGACGGCTTGTCGTGCCATCTATTTTAAGCAATTCGTGAACTTTGCCGCCAGTCCAACGGGGATTGGCATCACGCCTGACAAGGCGAAGTTGACGGTCTGGATAAAGGGCATGTTTTAGCTCCTTCCCTAGAAACACGGTGCGGCGGTTGATAAAGTAACCATTTGCCCAGGGACGGGTTATTGCCTTTTTGATCTGTTGCTTAAGTCCGCCGGTTACCACTTCGTCAGCATCTAGACTAAGGATCCATGGCTGGGAACATTTCTCTAAAGCAGAATTTTTCTGCTCACGGTATCCCTTCCAGTCTTCTTCGTAAACTTTAGCACCCAGTGATAGGGCAATATCCCTTGTCCTGTCAGTAGAGTGCGAATCCACGATAATGATTTCCGAGGCAATGTCCTGGATAGCCCTGAGAGTGCGTTCGATATTCTCTTGTTCGTTGAATGTAATCAGTGCTACAGACAGGGGAAGCTTGTCCATTAATTTGCTTTTTGTCCAAAAATACATCAAACAGCTGTAAGCACAAAATTCCCATATCCGTCCACTTTCCATTTCTTGCCCTGGCGAATGATTATGAAGCCTTCTTCTTCCAATAGACGTGCATGGTTTTCAAGTCCACCAGGGGCTTTGTTGTTGAGTTCTCCTTTGGATCGCAGTGTACGCCACCATGGGATAGGCTTTTGTCCTGTTTTTTCGGCAATTTCTTCTGCTGCATTTGCAGCTATAGTGATAAAGATGCCTGTCGTCAGTGGACATGTTGTGTCGGTGCCGAATTTTTTAGCCAAAATATCACGTATCTCGCTAACAGTTATAAGATTACCCAGGGGTACACGGGACATAATTTCATAAATCTGCTTGGGATGGGGCACAAGCATTGTTCGGGCACCAGAATACTTTTTGCGTAATTTTTCGTCAAGTTCTACAATTTTGGGTAAGTCTTTGTCCCTGGCTTCTAATTTTTCTATCCATGATTTTGCCATACCTGGGCTATGGGTTAAAGATTAGCAGTTGCGATGACAAGATTGGACAGGAGCATGAACAAGGAAGCTGCTTTGAACAATAGAAAATTAATCTTGTCTGTCGGCTTGAAAATAAAGTAAATAGACAAACCAGTTAACATCAATCCAAGTATAATTAGCGCGATTAGCTCTGTTATATTAAGCATTAGCAGATCAGCAGCCAAAATGAATGAAGTAGCAGATAATACTGATGATAGTGCAATAATAAAACGGGTTTTGCGTACTCCAAGGGTCTGGACAAAGGTAGGTACTTTTGCTCGCCGGTAATCTTCATCGTATTTTATAGCAAAAGTGAGTATATGTACGGGTATCCACAGTAAAATACCCATTGCCAACAACAGGCCAATAATATCTATCCTGCCAGTAGCCAGTACACGGCCTGCAAGGATTGGCATTGCCCCTGAAATGCCTCCAAAAATTATTGACCAAGGACTCCGTCTTTTAAGCCAGATAGTATAGACAACAAAGTCAAAGAAGAAACCAGCGAAAAGCACAATAGCATAGAGAGGATTGATTATTAATGCCCAGGCCAAACCAACAGAAAGCAACAAAACACCAAAAAGCAAAGCATGTGAGTCATCTATAATTCCAGCGGGCAGTGGACGCCGGCAGGTGCGCACCATAATGGCATCTATATCTTTGTCCCATATCATGTTAAAAACAGTGGTACCTGCTATTGTCAGAAATAGTGTGATGGCTCCTGCTATAAATAATGACCAATTGGGCGTGGAGGTCATGCCTGACATAAAGCCTGCAATACCAGTGATTACCAATAGGAATGTTTGCAAGCTCTTGGTTAGCTGCCAATATGCACTTAGCATGTTTTTCATCCTTCCTGCTTTGATATTAGTAGCCTGTATCGTCTCCATGCCTTTAGTATTTTTTATTTGTAGAATAGATTAAGAGGCTGTCCCGTACATTGCAACAGTAACCTGACTTATGAAGTTTTTTGAGTTCAAAACTTTAGCCGAAATAATGTTTTTATTTTATACAGGACAGCCTCTGAATAATGTTTATCTACTAGCAACAGGTGTCCGTACACAACGGAAGCCTACCGAAGGCGAACTAAACCACGGTTCGGCATTGTTGCGCCACCATGTTGTAGCATAAGGAGGATAATCATTGTAGCTACCACCTCTCATATAACGGTAATGTATGAATGGATAATCGTTACCGCACCATTCCCATACATTGCCACACATGTCATAGGCACCATAGGGACTACGGTTGTCTTTTGTAGTAAATTCCCCATTAGATCCTTTGTAGGTCTTGCCATTGTAGAAACCCACAGGTGTAGTCCGCACAGGATCACCAAAGATTTTACGCAGGGCTTTATTACCTTCGAGATAATTAGCATAATGTACATCTATGTCATTTCCCCATGGATAAGCTCGCATGTCAGTGCCCATTGCGGCTTTTTCCCATTCTTTCTCAGTAGGCAGTCTATATCCATAGAATTGTGCATAGGCCCAGGCACCAAACCAAGTGACATAAACGACAGGATGGTTTTCAAAGCCTTTTTCAGCTACGAAC